>JAJXTQ010000367.1 GCA_021783685.1 Pseudomonadota bacterium
CGCCCAGGAACGATGGGCGGGCGCATGCCATTCCATGGCCAGGGCGGCGGCGGCGATGAGGAGGGTGGTCACCCAAGCGAGCCGCGAGCGCAGGAGCAGGCCCACCGTCATGGCGAGCATCACCAGACCGGCGATGCCCTGTGGCAGATTGTGGAGCACGTTGATGTTGAACAGCAGCGACCGCAGACCCTGCGGGCCGCCGGCGGTGCGCAGCCGCAACACATGTCCGGCGGCCGGCAGCAGATTCGCCAGTCCCAGCAGACCGACCGCCAGTGCCAGGGGTACCTGCGGAAACCACAGGTCCCAGCGGGTTTTGTGGCGCCAGAGATCGAAAAGGCGGTGCGCTCGCTGACGCGCACGCGGGCGGAACAAGTCGGTGGGCAGCATCGGCAACGCTTGCAGCTCCAGATGGTCGGAAGACGACCGCCGCGTGATCCTTACCCGGGCCAGGCCGGCCGTCAAGCCCTTTTCGGGAATTCGAACTGCGTGGAGCTGTTTGACAGCCCGGATCTGCGCTGCCCGGGCGCGATTGCCGCCCGCAAAATCCAGCGGGTGCAGGCACGCGGCAATCCCGCTGCGATCTGTGTCAGCCCCGACATGGCCGCCCCATGGAGCCGGGCGTGCCGGTGCGGAGTGTGCCCGGAACCCCTGCCCATGCCTGTGGTGTTCAACCAGTGCCATGGTGCGCCTGCCTTTCGGGGCGGCGAGGGCGGCAGCAGCGATTGTAATGCGCGCACCATCGGCTAAGATGATGAGCATGATTGTCGCGCGGCGGGCTTTGGTTGCGCCCGGTGACGCAGCAGCGGACAAAGGTATCCAATGCGGCGCCGGTATCGGGCGGCAGACCAAGAATAATCAGAGAGACGGAAGGGCATGAAGGAGGCCATCCTCGCACTGTTCGGCTTGTGCGCCGTTTCCGCTGTCCCGCCCGGTCGTCACAGTCGTCCTGCGGTGACGAAGACCGTCCGCCTGCCACCGCCGGCGTTTGTCGGACTGCCGCACGATCGGCAAACCGTCGCTGCGTTTCTGGCTGCTGCCGGCACGAGTCTGGCGGTCTCCTCGTGAACGTCGATACCCACCCTGCGACCGGAACCAGGCAGCGCGGCCACTCCGGAGCAGGTGCCCGGCTGGTCTTCTTCGGGAACGCGGTGCACGCATTGCGCGCATCGCTGACGGCGATCCGGCATGGCTTGCGCTGCCGCATGCCGCCTTGTCGTGGAGGCCGGATGCGGCATGCCGGTCGGCATGGGAATCCCGGTCGGAAAACGTCTGTCGGACGAGGATCCTGTCAATGAACGAACCCTCAGAAAGTGCAGCGCCGCCGCTCGAGGGCCTAAGCAGCGCAGAAGCGCAGAAGCGCCTCGAGCAGTTCGGCCCGAACGCAGTCGCCGAGGAGCGGCGCAGCCCGCTGCTGGCGCTGCTCAAGAAATTCTGGGATCCGGTGCCGTGGATGCTGGAGGCTGCCGTCGTCCTCGAGGTCATCCTCGGGAAGAAGGACGAAGCGATCATCATCGGCGCGCTGCTGCTGGTCAACGCGATCCTGAGCTTTCTGCAGGAGAGCAGGGCCAACCAGGCGCTCGCGCTGCTCAAGAGCCGGCTCGCGGTGCGTGCCCGGGTGCGGCGCGATGGGCGCTGGCAGCAGGTGGCTGCGGAGGCGCTGGTTCCGGGCGATGTGATCCATCTGCGTATGGGCGATCTCTCCCCGGCGGACGTGCGCCTTGCCGAGGGACAGGTGTTGCTCGATCAGTCCGCGCTCACCGGCGAATCCCTGCCGGTCGAGGCCGCGGCCGGTGCCCAGTCCTATGCCGGAGCGGTGGTCAAGCGCGGGGAGGCAACGGGCGAGGTCACCGCCACCGGGGCGAACACCTATTTCGGCAAGACCGCCGAGCTGGTCCGCACCGCCAAGACCGTGAGCCACCTGCAGACGATCATTTTCACCATCGTCAAATACCTGGTTGCCGTCGACGCGGCTCTGGTTACGGCGCTGCTGGTCTATGCGCTCGCTACCGGGCTTGCGCTCGGCGACGTTATCCCTTTCGTGCTCATCCTGCTGGTGGCTTCGGTTCCGGCGGCGCTGCCGGCGACCTTTACGCTCGCTACCGCACTGGGTGCGCGCGAACTGGCGCGCAGCGGTGTACTCGTCACGCGCCTGTCCGCGATCGAGGAAGCGGCGGCCATGGACGTTCTGGCGAGCGACAAGACCGGAACCATTACCGAGAACCGGCTGGCTCTGGCCGGCCTGCAGCCGATTGCGCCGCATTCCGAGGCCGAGCTGCTGCGCGCCGCCGCACTTGCCTGCGATGAGGCCACCCAGGACCCCATCGATCTTGCCATCCTCGAGGCGGCGCGCGCGCAATCAGTGCTTGCCGACCCGCCGCAGCGGTTGCAGTTCATTCCCTTCGATCCCGCGACCAAGCGCTCGGAGGGCGTGTTCCGGGACGCCGGCCGGAACCTGCGTGTCGTCAAGGGCGCGGTGCGCGCCGTCTGCTCGCTCTGTGCGCACGCGCCGGATCTCGACGCCGACGTGGACCGGATGGCGGCCAAGGGTTACCGCATCCTGGCTGTGGCGGCGGGACCGGACGGCAACCTGGACATGCTGGGTCTGCTGGCGCTGCAGGATCCGCCGCGGGCCGACTCCAAGAGTCTGATCGACAACCTGCGCGGGCTCGGTGTGCGTGTCGTGATGGTGACCGGCGATGATCTGGCCACCGCCCGGGCGGTGGCCGCCGAGGTCGGTCTCGGCGATCGCGCCTGCCCGCCCGAAGTCCTGCATGGCGAGGGCAACACGAACCTGATGGATTGCGACGTTTTCGCGCGGGTGTTTCCGGAGGACAAGTTCCACCTTGTGCAGGCCCTGCAGCGTGGCGGCCATGTGGTCGGGATGACTGGCGATGGCGTCAATGATGCGCCGGCGCTGAAGCAGGCGGAGGTGGGCATCGCCGTCGCCAACGCGACGGATGTTGCCAAGGCATCAGCCAGCCTGGTCCTCACCAATCCGGGTCTGAGCGATGCGCTGGCGGCGGTGGAAACC
>JAJXTQ010000368.1 GCA_021783685.1 Pseudomonadota bacterium
GACGCCGGGGCGCCCGGGCCGATCGCAGCGTCGCAAACGCCGGCGGCGAGTCTCTACCTGCTGCTGTTCGCCCTGGCTGCAGCGATCGAGCTGCTTGCCAGTTTGCACACCGTTCCGGTTGTCTGGCAGGGCGGGCTGCTCGACCCGGACAGCTACATGCGGCTGCTGCGGATCGAGCAGGGGCTGAAACTCGGCCACCTGGTCAACTCCGTGCAGCGTGACGACTCGGGCGCGCCACTGGTCATCGAGTGGTCGCGCCTGTTCGATGCCGGATTGGTCGCCCTGGCATCGCCGCTGGCGCCGTTCGTCGGCTGGCGCACCGGGTTGCGCCTGGCCGGGGTGGCCTCGGGTCCGCTGTTCGCCGGACTGCTTGGGGTGGGGCTCGGGTTCGCGGCGGCGCCGATCAGCGACCGACGGATGCTCTGGGCGGCAGCGGCGATTGCCTCGCTGTTGGCAGGAATCCGCGAGTTCCAGGGCTTCGGCGTGGTCCATTACCATATCGCGATGCTGGTGGCGGTGGCGTTCACGGCAGGGTACGCGCTACGGGCAGGTGATGGTGGGCGGTGGGCTTCGCTGGGGGCCGGGCTCTGCGGGGCATTGGCTCTCTGGGTCATGCCGGAGACCATGCCGTTCGTGCTGTTCGCGTTCCTGGGCCTCGGCTACCGCTGGCTGTTCCGGCCGATCGGAGCCGGGTTGGCCCTTTGTGGCGCCGCGTTCTCTACGCTGCTGGTGCTTGCGATCGTGATTGATCCGCCGCACGGCGGGTTGCTGGTGCCGGAAATCGACCGGCTGTCGATCGTCTATGGCGCGCTTGGCGCCACGGTCTGCGCCGTGACGCTGTGGCTGGCGGCTTTGGACCGGTGGGGCGTGGCCGGGCCGCGGCGCGGCGCGCTCGGCATCGCCGGCGCGCTCGCCGGCTTCCTGCTTTGGCTGGGGTTTTATCCGACCGTGGCGCTTGGCCCCTACGCGCTGGTGAGCCCGGAGGAGATGCGCGTCTTCTTCGGCGCCATGTTGGAGACCCAGCCGGTGCATGACATCGGCCAAGGCGGCCTGCTGCTGGGGCCGGGGCTGCTCGCGTTGGCCTATGTCGGATCGCGGACCTGGCGCGCGCGCGGGAGCGCGGAGGCTTTGGGGCTATGGCTGATCGTTGCGGCATCGCTGCTGCTCGCCCTGGGGCTGACCGCGCGCTTCATCATCTTCGCGCCGTTTCCGGCGGGGCTCGCGGCGGCCCTGCTGCCGGTGGCGTTGACCGAGGCCACCGTGCGGCTGGACGCATGGCCAGTCCGCGCGGCGGCGGCACGGATCACCCTGGTCTTAGCCCTGCTGATCGTGCCGTTCCTGCCAGCCGTGGCGTCCCACCTGCGCCAAACATCGCAAGCCGCAGAAAGGGGGCCGTCCTGCTCGGTCCGCCATGCCGCCGGGTTGCTTGCCCAGGCGGCCGGGAAGATCGTGCTGACCTCGGTCAATGTGGTTCCGGAACTGCTGTATCGGACCCGCATCGTCGCGGTCGGTTCGCTCTATCAGCATGGAATCGAGGGGTATCTGCGGGCACGGGCGGCGTGGAGGGCTCCGGCGGGGGGCGTGGAACCGCCGCAGGTGCGCGCGACCGGAGCGCGCTACGTGCTGTTCTGCGCCCCGGAATATCGGCACGACCCGATGCGGAACCGCTCCCCGGAGGCGCTGGGCAACCGGCTGGAGGTGAGCCGGCCGCCGCCTTGGCTTCAGCTGGTCGGGAAGGAACCCGGGACCGCCCTGGAATTGTACCGCATCGTACGGCATCCGACGAACGGGTAATATGGTCGGCGACGGGACGTCGTGCTGGGCGCCGCTGAAGCTCGCCGGCGCGCCGGCGAGCCGGCGCGGGTCCTGGCGCCGGAGGGTTTCGGCGGTTAGAGAGGCGCATGGTTCGGAGGTCATTCAGGGCCTTGCGCGGCGCCGGCCGGACGGTTAGGGAAGGGCGGCGTTCGCGCCCCGGCGCTGCTGTAGCTCAGTGGTAGAGCACTCCCTTGGTAAGGGAGAGGTCGAGAGTTCAATCCCCTCCAGCAGCACCAGTCTCTCCCCCCTGACCGGCACCGAACGTCTGGCGCGGCGATCAGGCCGCCGGTATAAGCGGGGCATGCTGACGCAACCCAGGGTTGAGCCGCGGTTCGACTACGATGCCGCCGCGCCGCGCCGGCTCGGCCGCGCCGTCGCCGATCTGGCGACCGGGGTGCGGCGCTGGCGCCTGGCCGCCGCCCTGGCCTGGCTCGACATCCGCAACCGCTACCGCGGCTCGGTGCTCGGTCCCTTCTGGCTGACGCTGTCCACCGCGATCCTGCTGGGCGGGCTCGGCGTGCTCTATTCGGCGCTGTTCCACGAGACGCTGCGCAGCTACCTGCCGTTCCTCGCGGTGTCCATCATCACCTGGAACCTGATCTCGCAGGTGGTGACCGACGCCACCACCACGCTGATCCTGGCCGAGGGCATGATTCGCCAGTTGCCTCTGCCCTATGCCACCCACGCGCTGCGCAGCGTGTTCCGCAACGTCATCATCGCCGCGCACAACCTGCCGTTGATCGCGCTCGTGCTGGCGTTTTCCGGGGTCTGGCCGGGACCGGTGGCGCTGCTGGCGGTGCCGGGCTTCGCGCTGCTGTGCGTCAACGCCTTTGCCGCCTCACTGCTGCTCGGCATGCTGTGCGCGCGTTTCCGCGACCTGCCGCAGATCGTTGCCAGCGTCATGCAGCTCGCCTTCTTCATGACGCCGATCCTGTGGAAGCCGGAGGCGCTTGGCCCGCGCGCGGTCTGGCTGCTGCTCGATCCGTTCTATGTCGTCATGCAGGTGGTGCGCGGGCCGCTGCTGGGCGCGGGCGCCCCGGCGGCGATCTGGCTGGCCGCCGGGGCGTACACCGCCGCGCTGGCCGCCCTCAGCTTCGGCTTCTTCGCGCGGTTCCGCAGCCGCATTGCCTTCTGGGTCTGAACCATGGCCTGCATCCTGGCCGAACGGCTGGCGATCGACTTTCCACTTTATCACGTCGGCGCCCGCTCGTTGA
>JAJXTQ010000369.1 GCA_021783685.1 Pseudomonadota bacterium
CTTCGCCATCATGGTGCTCAACAAGACCCTCGGCGACGGCAGCAGGATCGTCGGCGGCATGGTGCTGAACGAGGGCCGCTACGACCTGATCCGCGCCGCCACGGTCGAGACCGAGTGGGACGCCAATTTCTATCAGACCCGATTGCGGGCCTGGGCGAAAACCGATCACGCCGAATACCACATCGAAGGCCGCGTGCTGTCGCTGATCCCGCTGCGCAACCGCCGCACGCTCGAAGACGGCACCGAACTGATGACACGCATCACCGAGGGCATGACCGAATACCGCTGCAATGGTTTGGTGGGCTATGGCCTCTCCGAGTACCTCGACCAGATCGTCGACGGCAAACCCGTGGGAATCGGCGCATGAAGCAGGCGGTCGATCTCGATCCGGCGCGCGTCGGTGAGTTGCTGGCCCCGGATGTGGCGCGGCATTTCGGTCCGGCGACCATCGAGCATCTGGTGCGCCTGTCGGGTGGCGCCTCGCGCGAGACCTGGTCCTTCGACGTGGTGGGCGCGGACGGCAGCCGCCGCGAGCTGATCCTGCGCCGCGATCCGGGCGACACCGGCAGCGCCGGCCCCGAGGGATGGCGTGGCGGCAAGACCGCCTATTCCCTCGACCGCGAGACCGAAGCCGAGCTCCAGCGCGTGGTGTTCGAAGCCGGCGGCCGGGTCGCCCGCGTGCATTTCAGCCTGCCCGCGGATCACGCGCTGGGCGGCTGCTATGTGATGGACCGCATCGCCGGCGAAGTGCTGGCGCCGCGCATCCTGCGCGACGATGCCTTCGCCGGCGCGCGCGCCACCATGGCGCGCCAGTGCGGCGAGATCCTCGCGGGGCTGCACGCCATCGACACGGCGAAGTTGCCGGCCGGTCTCACCCGCATGCCGGTGCGGGCGCTGCTGGCCTATTACCGTGATCTGCTCGACGGCATCAGCGATTTCTACCGGGACCAGACCGCGGTGGCGCGGCCGGAATACCATCCGGCCTTCGAGCTCGCCTTCCGCTGGCTGGAGCAGCACTGCCCCGACGACGCGCCGGCCGGGCTCGTGCACGGCGATTTCCGCAACGGCAACTTCGTGGTGGGGCCGGAAGGCATCCGCGCCGTGCTCGACTGGGAGCTGGGCCACATCGGCGACGGCATGGAAGATCTCGGCTGGCTGTGCGTGCGCGCCTGGCGCTTCGGCCAGCACCGGCATCCGGTGGGCGGCTTCGGCCGGCGCGAGGATCTGTTCGCGGGCTACGAGGCCGCGGGCGGGCGCAGGGTGGACCCCCAAGCGGTGCATTTCTGGGAAGTGTTCGGCACCCTCAAGTGGGGCATCGTGTGCATGTTCCAGGCGTACAAACATCTTTCCGGCCTGATCGATTCCTTCGAGCACATGGCCATCGGCCGCCGCGCCTGCGAAAACGAACTGGATCTCCTGCAACTGATCGAGGAGGGCTGAGCATGCCCCAGGACCGCGCCACCGCGGACGAACTGCTCGCCGGCGTCGCGGCCTTTCTGCGCGATGAAGTGCTGCCCCAGCTTGGCGGCGCCAGCGCCTACAAGTGTCGGGTCGCGGCCAACATCCTCGCCATCGTGCAGCGCGAATTCACGCTGGGCGACCAGGCGGATCGCGCCGAGCTGGCCGGGTTGCAGGCACTACTGGGGAACGACCGCGGTGCCCAGGGCGAGGTTATCGACGACATCGCGGTGCGCATGCTGCAAGCCTTGGTGGGGCCGGACCGCGATGAATGCGACATACGCGCCGCCCTCGATGCCGGCAATGCGGAGCTGTGCGCGCGGATTCGCGCCGGCGCGCTCGACGACCGCCGCGCGGAAGTCATCGCCCATGTGCGCCAGACGGTGCGCGACAAGCTCGCGATCGCGAATCCGAAATATCCCGCGTTGCGGGAATGATGGGTTGAGGAGGGGGCAGCCAGAGCCGTCCTGAAATTGCCGGCAACTGGCGTGCGCCTGACACTGCCGCGATAATGCGCGCCCGGCGCAACCCTGCGCCGGTCTTCAACAGGGCCGGTTCCGGCGGCCCTTCGATCGGTATTCCCCATGACAGAAAGCAAAGCAGGACGGGTCGGTTTCGTCAGCCTCGGTTGTCCCAAGGCGCTGGTCGATTCCGAGCGCATCCTCACCCAGTTGCGGCTGGAAGGTTACGAAGTCTCGCCCAGCTACGACGGCGCCGACGTGGTGGTGGTGAACACCTGCGGCTTTCTCGACAGCGCCAAGCAGGAATCCCTGGAGGCGATCGGCGAGGCGCTGGCCGAAAACGGCCGCGTGATCGTGACCGGCTGCATGGGCGGCGACGAGGCCGCGATCCGCGCGGCACATCCCGATGTCCTCGCGGTCACCGGACCCCAGCAGTACGAGCAGGTGGTGGCGGCGGTGCGCGCATGGGCGCCGGCCCCGGCGGCGCACGATCCCTATCTCGATCTGGTGCCGCCCCAGGGCATCAAGCTGACGCCGCGCCACTACGCCTACCTCAAGATCGCCGAGGGCTGTAACCATGCCTGCACCTTCTGCATCATCCCCGATCTGCGCGGCCGCCTGGTCAGCCGCCCGGTGGGCGAGGTGCTGGACGAGGCCGAGCGGCTGGTCGCCGCCGGCGTGCGCGAGCTGCTGGTGATCTCCCAGGACACCAGCGCCTACGGCGTCGACGTCAAGTACCGCACCGGCTTCTGGCAGGGCCGGCCGGTGAAAACCAACATGCTGGAGCTGTGCCGGGCGCTGGGCGAGCTGGGTGTGTGGGTGCGCCTGCACTATGTCTATCCCTATCCCCATGTGGACGCGGTGATTCCGCTGCTGGCGGAGGGCCGCATCCTGCCCTACCTCGATATTCCCTTTCAGCACGCGAGTCCCGCCGTGCTCAAGGCCATGAAGCGGCCGGCGCATCAGGAGAAGACCCTCGACCGCATCCGCGACTGGCGCGCCCAGTGTCCCGACCTGGTGCTGCGCAGCACCTTCATCGTCGGGTTTCCCGGCGAAACGGAAGCGGATTTTCAACTCCTGCTCGACTGGCTCAGCGAAGCACAGCTCGAC
>JAJXTQ010000013.1 GCA_021783685.1 Pseudomonadota bacterium
CCCGCTGACGCTGTACGTCCTGGGCGGCTGGCTCAGCGCCAACTATCCGCAGGTGGACTGGCTGAGCCATGACGCGGGCCATCTGCTCGAGATGTGGTTCGGCTGGCGCGCCAACCCGCATTTCGGCCCATTCCACATCGCAAGCTTCGTCCTGATCGGCGGCGGCTTCTGGCTGCTGTCGGCCGCCTGGCCGGTGCTGTATCGGGCACAGCGTGAAGGCCGGCTCGCCCGCGAGGGCGTGTATGCGCGCATGCGTCACCCGCAGTACGTCGCCTTCCTGCTCGTGCTGACCGGTTTCCTGCTGCAGTGGCCCACGCTGCTCACGCTCGCCAGCTATCCAGTGCTCGTGTGGGCCTATGCCCGCCTGGCGCGTCGTGAGGAAAAAGACTGCTTGAGCCGCTTCGGCGACGACTACGTCCGCTACATGCAGGAAGTGCCGGCCTTCATCCCGCGACGCCGGCGCGGCCCCGCTCCATCCCAAGGAGAAACCCGATGACGCACGTCCACAAACCCACTGTGCGCACGCGCACCTGGCCCATCGGCGACATGGTGAGTGCCGGCTGCGCGCGCACGCTGGAGAAGGCCGTGGCCGCGCTGCCTGGAGTCAACGCCACCAGCGCGAATTTCGCTACCGCGACCCTGCAGGTGTCCTACGACCCGGCCCGCCTGTCGGCGGGCGCGGTCGCCACCGCGATCCGCGACTGCGGCTTCCAATGCAACGCGCCGATGCCCGATGCCGACCCCGCCGCAGGCGCGCACGCCCATGCTGCGCATGCCGGGCACGGACAGGAATTGGCCGCAGAGCGCCCCGCTGACGCCCACGCCGGCCACGGCGATGACGCCACGGATGCCGGGGGCCACGACGCCCATGCGGGCATGAACCACGGCAGCGATCTGCACGCCGCGGCGCGCGACATGGGCCGCCGCTTCCTGGTCGCCCTCGCCTTCGCGATCCCGGTATTCGTGTGGTCGCCCATGGGCGGGCTGATAGAGCCGCCGCCGGTGCCGTTCGGACTGCGCGAGAACGTCTGGTTGTTCCTGCTGGCGACCGGCGCCGTGCTGTATCCGGGCTGGCCATTCTTCAGCGCCGCGATCCGGTCCCTGCGACGGGGTGTGCTGGACATGGCGGTCCTGGTGCTCCTGAGCGTGGGCACAGGTTACGGTTTCAGCATCGCGTCGACGTTCTTCTTCGACGGGCCGAACTTCTACGAGGCCTCGGCCGTCCTGCTGACCTTCGTCCTGCTTGGCCACTGGCTCGAGATGCGGGCTCGCGCCGGCGCCTCGGACGCCATGAAAGCGCTGCTGAAGCTGTCCCCACCCCGCGCGGTCGTCCGGCGCGAGGGGCAGGAGCTCGACATTCCCACCGCTGAAGTGCTGGTCGGCGAGACCGTGATCGTGCGGCCCGGGGCGAAGATCCCGGTCGATGGCATCGTGACGGAAGGCAGCTCTCAGGTCGACGAATCCATGCTGACCGGCGAGTCGATGCCGGTGCGCAAGGATCCCGGAGAGTCCGTCGTCGGCGGATCGATCAACAAGAGCGGCGCATTCGCCTACACCGCCACCAAGATCGGCAGCGACACGGCACTGGCGCAGATCATCAAGCTGGTCCAGACCGCGCAGAACTCCAAGGCGCCCGCGCAGCTGCTCGCCGACCGCGCCTCGCAATGGCTGGTGCTGGCTGCGATCGTGATCGGGCTGCTGACCTTCGCGGTCTGGTTCTGGTGGCTGGGACAGCCGCTGCTGTTCGCGCTCACGCTGACGATCACCGTCTTCGTCATCGCCTGCCCCGATGCACTCGGTTTGGCCACGCCGATGGCGATCATGATCGGCACTGGCCTGGGGGCACGACACGGCATCCTCTTCAAGCATGCCGAATCGATTGAGAAGAGCGCACGCCTGGACGTGGTGATCTTCGACAAGACCGGCACCCTGACGGTCGGCGCCCCCGAGGTGGTCGACATGGCGGTCGCGCCGGGCTGGACGCAGGAGCGGTTGCTGGCCGCGGCCGCCGCGGTCGAGGCGCACTCCGAGCACCCGCTGGCGCAGGCCATCCTGAAGCGTGCCGGTCCGGTAGCCGAGCGCGCTACCGCGTTCACCAACATCGATGGCCAGGGCGCTACCGGCGTGGTTGACGGGGTGCAGGTGGTGCTGGGCAACCGGATCCTGATGGTCGAGCACGGCATCGACCTCTCGGTATTGGAAGCGGAGGCTGCGCGCCTCACCGGTGCCGGTCGCACGGTGATCTATGCCGGGGTGGGTGACCGGCTCGCAGGCTTCTTCGCGATTGCCGACGCGATCCGGGAGACCTCGCGCGCGGCCATCGACGAATTGCACCGGCGCAACATCAAGGTGGCGATGATCACCGGCGACAACCGCCCCACGGCCGAGCGCGTGGCACAGGACCTGGGAATCGACATCGTGCTGGCCGACGTGCTGCCGGGCGGCAAGGCCGATGAGGTCATCAAGCTGCAGTCGCAGGGCCTCAAGGTCGGCATGGTGGGCGACGGCATCAACGACGCACCGGCGCTCACCCAAGCCGACGTTGGGTTCGCGATCGGCGCCGGCACCGACGTCGCCATCGAGAGTGCCGACATCGTGCTCATGCACAGCGACCCTTATGACGTCGTTCGCGCGACCACCATCGCCCACGCCACTCTGCGCAAGATGCATCAGAATCTGGGCTGGGCCGTGGGCTACAACGTGCTGGCCTTTCCGCTGGCGGCCGGTGTGCTCTATCCGTTCGTGCTGTCGCCAGAAATCGCCGCGCTGTCGATGTCGGGCAGTTCGGTGATCGTCGCCCTCAACGCGTTGCTGCTCAAACGCCTTCCACTGGCGGATGCCGCCACCCCTCGCAGCCCATCTAAGGAGTCCACACCATGAATACGGTCACACACGTCGCCCATTCCAGACCCCGAGGTACCAATCGCAGCCATTGGGTCGCCGCACTGGCCCTCGCGCTCGCGTTCGCATTGCCGGGGGTCGTCTCCGCGAACGAGGGTGGGTTCCGCCACAACGTGTTGATGCGCGGCCAGGTGCTGGAAAAGCAGGACGGAACGCTTGTGGTCTGTGTCGGGCAGGCCGACGGTGCCCAGGTCGGGCAGGTGCTGGACGTGATCCGGCACAAGCGCCGTATCCGGCATTCGCGGGCCGGCGGTCCACGCTACCGCCGCGAGAACGTTGGCCAAGTGCGCATCGTCGAACTGTTCGACAGCCACTACGCGGAGGCTGAAGTGATCTCCGGGAGCCCCAAGGTCAACGACACAGTGGAGCTGATCCGCCCCTGACAGGCGCGCGGGCGATGCAGATGCGCCTCGGCCCTCGCCATGCCCTCCGCAATCACTTCCCTTCCAGGACAGGAGCCACACCATGACAGCGTCTTCCAACCCCACCCTGCAATTCCTCGGTGCCGCGGGCACCGTGACCGGCTCGCGCTACCTGGTCGAGGCCAACGGTCAGCGCGTGCTCGTGGACTGCGGCCTGTTCCAGGGCTACAAGCAATTGCGCGAGCGCAACTGGGCTCCGTTTCCCGTCGAGGCGTCATCAATCGACGCGGTGGTCCTGACCCACGCCCACCTGGACCATTCGGGCTACTTGCCCGCACTGGTCAAACAAGGGTTCCGCGGCCGGATCCACTGCACCCATGGCAGCGTGGCCCTGTGCGGCCTGCTGCTTCCCGACAGCGGACACCTGCTCGAAGAGGAGGCCAAGTACGCGGCCCGCAAGGGGTACTCCAAGCACAAGGAACCACGGCCGCTTTATACCGAGGATGACGCCCGCCGCAGCCTGAAGCAGCTCAAGGGGCATGACTATGGTCGCGACATCGAGGTCGCATCAGGCGTCACGATCCGCTTCCATCCTGCCGGCCACATCCTGGGCGCTGCCCATGTCAGCCTTGACGTCCAGGGCCAGCGCCTGCACTTCAGTGGCGACCTGGGACGGCAGCAGGAGTCGCTGATGAATCCGCCGACGCCCCTGCCCGCCTGTGACGTCCTGGTCTGCGAATCCACATATGGCAATCGGGAACACATTCCGATCGACCAAGAAGCCGAGCTGGCACCGATCATCCGCCGCGTTGCCGCCCGCGGGGGCGTGATCGTCATTCCCGCCTTTGCCATCGGCCGCGCCCAGGCGCTCATGCTGCATATCGCCCGGCTGCGTGAGCGCAAGGACATCCCTCGCGTGCCGGTCTACCTCAACAGCCCGATGGCGATCAACGCGACCCGGCACTACCACGACCACCACTCCGAGCACCACGTGTCCGACGAGGACTGCCAGCGGATGTTCGACGTGGCCACCTTCGTCAACACTGTAGAAGAGTCGAAGGCACTCAACCGCCAGCGCGGGCCGATGATCATCATCTCGGCCAGCGGCATGATCACCGGCGGGCGCGTGCTGCACCACATCGAGGCGTTCGGCCCCGATGACCGCAACGCGATCCTGCTCGCGGGCTACCAGGCCGGAGGAACACGCGGTGCCGCGCTGGCGGCAGGCAAGCGCACGTTGCGCATGTTCGGCCGCGAGGTCCCCATCCGCGCCGAGGTGGTGCAGCTGGAGGGCTTCTCCGGCCACGCCGACGCCGGGGAGCTGCTGGACTGGATGCGCACCGCGCCGTCCGCGCCGCGCATGGTCTACCTCACCCACGGCGAGCCCGACGCTGCAGACACGCTGCGCGGGCGCGTGCAGCGTGAACTGGGCTGGCGTGCGCGCGTGCCGGGGCACCTGGAGCAAGTCGGATTGGAGGATGCGAGATGACCACGCAGGCCCCGGGCCACACCCGCCTGCGCGTCACCCGTGCCGGCATCGACACCTACCAGCAGCCGGTGGTCTATATGCACCGCGACTGCGAGGTCTGTCGCTCGGAAGGCTTTGCCGCGATGACGCGCGTCAGGCTGGACGTGGACGCCCGCACGCTGGTGGCGACGCTGAACGTGGTCATCGACGATCGGCTCGGCCTGGACGAGGTGGCGTTGTCGGAGGCCGCGTGGACGCTCCTCGATCCCGCGCCCGACGCCCTCGCCGGCGTCAGGCACGCGGAACCCGCGGCGTCGGCGGGCGCGCTCCGTGCCAAGGTGTTCGGCGCCCGGTTGGACGACGCGCAGTACTTCGCCCTGGTGCAGGACGTGATGGAAAGCAGGTTGTCGGACCTGGAGCTTGCAGCTTTCGTCACTGCCAGCGCGGGTGACCGCCTGGACCATGCGGAGACGACCGCGCTGACGCGAGCCATGATCTCCGTGGGCCAGCGCCTGGACTGGGGCGAAGGGCCGGTGCTGGACAAACACTGCGTAGGTGGCCTGCCGGGCAATCGCACCACCCCGATCGTGGTGGCCATCGTGGCTGCGCTGGGCTACCGCATCCCGAAGACCTCGTCGCGCGCGATCACGTCGCCCGCGGGCACCGCCGACACCATGGAAGTGATGGCGCCGGTGGCGCTCGACCTGGCGGCGATGCGCCGGGTGGTGGAGCGCGAGGGCGGCTGCATCGTGTGGGGTGGCAACGTGCGCCTGAGCCCGGCCGACGACATCCTGATCCGGGTCCAGCGCCCGCTGGATTTCGACAGCGACGGCCAACTGGTCGCCAGCGTGCTGTCGAAGAAGATAGCCGCGGGCTCCACCCACGTCCTGATCGACATGCCGGTGGGTCCGACGGCCAAGGTGCGAGGTGAGGCCGCGGCCCACAGCCTCGGCACGCGGCTTGCCCACACCGCGGGCGCGCTGGGATTGCAGTTGGGCATCCATCGCTCCGACGGCACCCAGCCGGTGGGTCGGGGAATCGGCCCGGCGCTCGAGGCGCACGACGTGCTCAAGGTGCTGCGCAACGCGGCCGATGCACCCGCCGACCTTCGCGAACGCGCACTTGCGCTGTCCGCGGCGCTGCTGGACATGGCAGCGGGCAGCAACGCCGGCACCGGACTGGAGCGCGCGCGCGGCGTGCTGGATTCCGGGGCGGCGCTGGCCAAGTTCCTGGCGATCTGCGAGGCCCAGGGAGGCTTCCGCGAACCGCCACGGGCGGCGTTCACCGCCGACGTCCCGGCGCCTGCATCGGGCCGCATCGCGGCGATCGACAACCGCAGGCTGGCCAAACTGGCCAAGCTGGCCGGCGCCCCGACATCCCCCACCGCCGGCCTCGAAACCGGTCTGCGGATCGGCGATACGGTCGAGCGCGGACAGCCCATGATGACCCTGCATGCGGAGTCGCCGGGAGAACTGGCCTACGCCCTGGAGCACGCCGCGACGCTGCAACCCTTTGTGCTTGGAGAGGTTCCATGACCCGTGTGCTGATGCCCTTCCCGGCCGATGCAGTGTTGGCCGGCACCATCAACCAGCCCCTGCAGGCGCGCATTGCACCCGTGGCCTGGCGGCACTTCCCCGATGGCGAGTCGCTGGTCACCCTGGACGACGCACTGGACGGCGCCGATGTGGCGATCCTGGCCAGCCTGCGCAACGCCGATGCCATGGCCCTCCCGCTGCGCTTCGCCGCCCGGACCGCGCGCGAGTTCGGGGCTCGTTCGGTCGGCCTCATCGCACCCTACCTGGGGTATATGCGCCAGGACACCCGCTTCCATCGCGGCGAGGCGGTCAGTACACCGCTGTTTGCGCAATTCCTCGAAGAGGCTTTCGACTGGCTGGTGACCGTGGACCCGCACCTGCACCGCGTCGAGCGCCTGCAGTCGCTCTACCGCATTCCGACGGTCCACGTATCGGCGACGCCGGCCGTGGCCCGCTGGATCGCTGAGACCGTCCCCGACGCTGTGCTGATCGGCCCTGACAGCGAGAGCGAGCAGTGGGTAGCGGACATCGCCGCCCTGTCCGGCATGCCCTACCAGGTGCTGGCCAAGGAGCGGCACGGCGACTACGACGTGCGCGTCAGCCTGCCCGACCCGCAGGCCGTGGCGGGCCGGACCCCGGTCCTGATCGACGACATCGTGTCGTCCGGCCACACCATCCTGGAGACCCTCGCACACCTGCGCCGGTTGTCGTTGCCGCCGCCACTGCTGGTCGCCATCCATCCGGTGTTCGCCGGCGATGCCTATGCCCGCCTGCAGGAAGCAGGTCTGGCCCGCATCGTCAGTACCGACACCATTGCCCACCCGTCGAACGCGATCGCGCTCGGCGCGGACCTCGCTGACGCGGCATCGACCCTGATGTCCGCTTCGGCCGACTCCCCGGAGGACCCATGAACCTGCATCTCAACTGCTGCACCGCCGACCAGCTGTCGGCCGCCGAGCGCCAGCGGACCCTTGAACTCGCCGACGCCCACCGGCGGGCCGATCCCGCGTTTGACCATTGGGCGGCCGGCTACGGCGTGATCCGACATGACCCGCTCACCCAGCTCCGGGTCCGCCAGATGGTGCACGAGCTGGTGGCCCTGGGCCGCACGCCCGATGCCGGCACCGCCTGGCAGCGGCTCGCCGCGGCCGATCGCGTCACCAGCGCCGGCATGTGGCTGGTGGCCCACATGACCTACAGCCAGCGGGTCCGCACCGACGGCGCGGCCCTCGAGGCCGATGACTTCAAGGCCACGCCCGAAGGCCACACTGGCGGGTCCCTCAACATGGTGCCGGCCTACGCCGGCTACCTGCTGATGGACGCCCTGGATGGCGTCACCCGCGCATGGATGATGGGCCAGGGGCACTGCGTGGCCGCCATCGACGCGCTGAACGTGCTGGTTGGCAACATGACCGCCCGGCACGCCGAACGTTACGACCGCTCCGACGCGGGGCTGAGCCGGTTCGTCGGCGACTTCTATGCCTACACCCTCAATCCGGACGGAACACCGGCGTCGCCCCTGGGCTCCCACGTCAATGCGCACACCGCCGGGGGCGTGATGGAAGGCGGCTATCTCGGCTTTGCCGAACTGCAGTACGTGCATGCACCGCTCAAGGACGAACGCCTGGTGGCGTTCCTCAGCGACGGTGCGTTCGAGGAACAGCGCGGCAGCGACTGGGCGCCGCGCTGGTGGCGTGCCGAGGACAGCGGGCTGGTCAGCCCGATCATCATCCTCAACGGGCGGCGCATCGAACAGCGCAGCCAGATCGCCCAGCAGGGCGGCGAGCGGTGGCTGGACCGGCACCTGCGATTGAACGGCTTTGATCCGATCGCGCTGGACGGGCGCGATCCGGCCAGCATCGCGTGGGGTATCCATGTGATGGAGTCGCGCCTGCAAGCGGGCGCCGCCGTTCCCGATGCCGACGTGCGGCTGCCCTATGGCATTGCCGAAACCGTGAAGGGCTTCGGATTCCCCGGCGCCGGGACCAACGCCTCGCACAACCTGCCCCTGCCCGGGAATCCGTCGAAGGAGGCCGAGGCACGCGCGCTCTTCAATCAAGGCGCCGCGGCGCTGTTCGTGGCCGCGTCCGAGCTCGAGGAGGCTGTTGCCGCACTCAACAGCCACGACCTCCAGCAGCGCGTGCGCGAGCGCGACCATGCGCTGGCCGATCGCCAGGTGGAACCGCCCCGCGTCCCGGCGATCGCCGACCGCGGCGCCGGCGGCGAGAGCTCGCCGATGACCGCGCTCGACGAGCAGTTCGTCGCCATCGCCGAAGCGAACCCGGGGCTGCGCGTGCGCGTGGGCAATCCTGACGAGCTGCGCAGCAACAAGCTCGATCGCACCCTGGACGCAATGAAGCACCGGGTGCACGAGCCCGAGCCCGGTGTCGCGGAATCGACCACTGGCGCGGTCATCACCGCGCTTAATGAGGAAGCCGTGGTATGCGCCGCGCTCGGCAACAAGGGCGGGCTGAACCTGGTGGTCACCTACGAGGCGTTCGCACCGAAGATGCTTGGCGCCGTGCGCCAGGAATTGATCTTCGCGCGTCACCAGGCACAGGCGGGGCGACCGCCCGGCTGGCTGGGCGTGCCTCTCGTGCTGACCTCGCACACGTGGGAGAACGCGAAGAACGAGCAGTCCCATCAGGATCCGACCATGGCCGAGGCGCTCCTGGGCGAAATGGCCGACATATCGCGCGTGGTGTTTCCCCCGGACGCCAACGGCGCCGCCGCGGCCCTCGCCCACGCCTACGCGCAACGCGGCACGGTCACCACCCTGGTCGTCCCCAAGCGACCGGTGCCGCACGAGCTGACACCGACGCAGGCGCAGGCGCTGGCCACCCAAGGTGCGCTGTGCCTGGCCGGCAACCCGGCGACAGCGGCGATCCTGCTGGTCGCCACCGGTGCTTACCAATTGCAGGAAGTGCGCCACGCGCAGGTGCGCCTCGTTGAACGTGGCGTGTCGGCCGCGATCGTCTATCTCGGCGAGCCCGGCCGGTTCCGCACGCCGCGCGATCCGGACGAGGCGCGGTACGTGCACTCCGACAGCGAGGTCCATGCACTGTTCCCGGCGGAACGGCCGCGCATATTCGTCACGCATACGCGGCCCGAGCCCTTCCTGGGCGCGCTGCGCCGGCTCGACACTGGCCCGGCCACGACCGCGGCGCTCGGCTTCGTCAACCGCGGCGGCACGCTGGACGTGCCGGGACTGCTGTTCGCCAACCGCAGCACCTGGGCGCACGTGGTCGATGCGGCCGCGGGCGTCCTCGGCCAGTCCCGGGGCGGCCTGTTGTCGGAAGCGGAGCTGGCGGCAGTGGATGGTCGGGGCGATCCGGCCACGATCCTGCGTCCTGCAAGTGGGTCGACGCCATGAGTTGTCCAACCGGGAGCGCGCGTTGATGGCGGGCACGGTGCGGCGCGGAGGCCAGATTGCCTGGGCGGGACTCAAGCTCGGCGTCGCCGTGCTGCGCCTGCGCCGACGTGCACCCGACCTGCTTCCGGCATACGTCAGCACCACACTGGTGGGGTTGGGCACCACCTTCGTCAAGCTGGGCCAGGGCTTGAGCCTGCGCTGGGACCTGCTGCCGGCGCCCTATCGCGAGGCGCTGTCGCGATTGCACAGCGATGTGCCCCCCTTCCCGGCGGAGGAGGCCATGCGTATCGTCGAACAGGCGTTTGGCGCGCCGGTCGGCGAACTTTTCGCCAGCTTCGATGACAAGCCCCTGGCCGCGGCTTCAGTGGCCCAGATCCATCCAGCGCGCATGCATGATGGTCGCGATGTGGTCGTCAAGATCACCCGCCCCGGGATCCATGCCCAGGTGCAGGCGGATCTGCTGCTCCTGCGGCGCACGATGCGCGTCGCCCAGTGGATCTGGCCGCCACTGAAACGCCACCGGCCGCTCGAACTGGTGGACGAACTAGGCGCATTCCTGCGTGACGAGATCGACATGCGTCACGAGGCGCAGAACATGCGGCGCATGGCCAAGGTGCTGGATGCCCTGCCCGGCATCACCCAGCCGCACGTCGTCGAGCCGTATGCCACCCGCAACGTGCTTGTGCAGGATCGAAGCCACGGGACCCGTCTGGAGGCCGCGTACGGCACAGCGGCCGCTCCCGCACTGGCAAGGGCGCTGCTCGGTGCCTACGTGCATCAGCTCTTCGGCGCCGGCGTCTTCCATGCCGACCCGCACCCGGGGAATCTGTTCTTCTTTGACGACGGTCGCCTGTGCCTGCATGACTTTGGATCGATCGGCGTGCTCGACCCTGCATCCCGGCTCGCGCTCGGCGGCATGGTCGAGGCCATTGCGGCCGACGACGCCGAGGGCGTGCTGGATGCAGCGATCGCCATGGGCTTCTTCCCGCCGCAGGTCGACCGCCGCTCGCATGTGCGCGAGATCCACCTGATCCTGGCCGAGATGGCCAGCCGTCCGCTGGCGCAGTGGTCCATTGCCGAGGCAATCTGGCGCGTGGCACGCATTGGGCAGGGCGCTGGCTTCCGGCTTCCGGCCCACCTGCTGTCCCTGATCCGGACGCTGTTCCTGGTCGAGAACACGCTGCGGGCGCTGGATCCGGATCTGGACCTGCTGGGGACGCTGTCCGCGCAGGCGGCCGCGATCGCCGACATTGCCGAAGCCAGCCGCCCCAGCGGCAACAGGCCGCTTGCCATGCGGCTGGCCCGCACTGCGCGCCAACTGCCACAGATCGCCACCGACCTGTTGCGGCAGGCGCAACTGAGCGACGGACGACCCGCCTTCTCCGTACACCACCATGGCCTGAGTTCCACGCAGGAGGCAATCGCGCGCACGGGCAACCGGCTGGCGTTGGCCCTGGTCACCTTGGGCCTGTACGTAAGCGGTGCGCTGTTGAGCCTGCATTCCGACGGCCCGCAAGTGTTCGGTCACATGCCTTTCCTGGCTATGGTGGCTTTCGCTGCTGCGGGATTGCTCTCACTGCGGCTGGTGATGGCCATCGCCAGATCGGGACACTTGTAACAGAACACTGATCTATCTCCCCGCTGGTGCCCGGCGCATCAGTGCATCCAGGAAGGCAGACCCATGACGCAACACAATCATCATCATCAAGATCATCAGGCGCACGGCGAGCAACCGCCGCATCCCCGCACGGGTGCTGAAGGTGACGTCCATGCCGGGCACGACAAGCATGCCGGCCACAGCGTGGCGAGCTTCCGCGACAAGTTCTGGCTCACGCTGCTGCTGACCATCCCCACTCTGATCTGGAGCGGGATGATCCAGCATTGGTTCGACTACACCGCACCACAGTTCCCGGGGTCGGCGTACATCCCGGCGGTGTTCGGCACGATCGTGTACTTCTACGGCGGCTCGCCGTTCCTCCGCGGCGGATACCACGAGCTGAGAAATCGCCTGCCGGGCATGATGACGCTGATCTCGCTTGCGATCACCGTCGCCTTCCTTTACAGCGCGTTGGTCACGCTCGGCGTTGTCGAGGGCTTGGACCTGTGGTGGGAGCTGGCGACGCTGGTGGCGATCATGTTGCTCGGCCACTGGATCGAGATGCGTTCGATCAACCAGGCACAGGGCGCTCTCAAGGAACTCGCGAAGCTGCTGCCTGATATGGCGGTGCGGTTGGATGAGGCCGGTACCGCGAAGGAAGTCCCTGTCGCGGAACTGAAGCGCGGCGACCTGCTGCTCATCAGGCCCGGCGCGAGCATTCCCGCCGACGGCGTCGTGAAGGAAGGGACCAGCGCCGTCAACGAAGCGATGATCACCGGCGAGTCCAAGCCGATGGACAAGTCGACGGGCGACCGGGTGATCGCCGGCACCGTCAACGGACAGGGCTCGTTGCGTGTCGAGGTGACGGGAACCGGCGACGAGACCGCGCTCGCGGGTATCATGCGGCTCGTCGAGCAGGCCCAGACGTCGCGCTCGCGCGCCCAGGCCCTGGCGGACCGGGCGGCGTTCTACCTCACGATCATCGCCATCGTCTCCGCCGCGGTTACCGCCATTGTCTGGCCACTCCTCGGTCGACCGTGGAGCTTCACGATCGAGCGCGTAGTGACCGTGCTCGTGATCGCCTGTCCCCATGCGCTGGGTTTGGCCATCCCGCTGGTGACCGCCATCTCGACCACGATTGGCGCACGGAACGGCCTGCTCGTGCGCGATCGACGCGGCCTGGAAGAGGCCCGTTTGCTGAACACGGTCGTGTTCGACAAGACAGGCACGCTCACGCTCGGTTCGCACCGCGTCGTGAAGACCACTGCCGCCGATGGACTCACCGACGACGAGGTGCTTCGCGTGGCCGCGTCGGTCCAGCGCGACGCTGAACATCCGATCGCGCAGGCGCTGATGACCAGCGCCAAGGAACATGGCATCGACGTTCCGATGTCGCAGGACTTCGAGTCCATGCCGGGACGCGGCGTGCGCGCAGTCGTCGAGGAGCGCTCGCTTCACGTTGGCGGGCCGGGTCTGTTGAGAATGCTCGCGGTCGAACCGCCGGAGACGCTTCGGCGGGCTGCCGAATCAGCGGCAGCCGATGGTCAATCTGCAACCTACCTGGTGGAAGGCGACCGGGTGCTCGCCGTATTTGCGATCGCGGATGCCATCCGTCCCGAATCGTTCGACGCGGTCAAGCGGCTGCACGACGAAGGACTGGAGGTTGTCCTGCTGACGGGTGATTCCACGGCGGTCGCAAACGCGGTCGCGAAGGAACTCAACATCGACACCGTCTTCGCCGAGGTATTGCCCGAGGACAAGGTGGCAAAGATCGAGGAGCTGCAGGCCCAGGGCAAGCGCGTCGCGATGGTGGGTGACGGTGTCAATGACGCTCCGGCGCTGCTCACGTCCGACGTCGGCATCGCCATCGGCACAGGGACGGACGTCGCGGTCGAGGCCGGCGACGTCGTACTCGTGCGCAGCGACCCGCGCGACGTGCCAGCGATCATCGAATTGAGCAAGGCCACCTATCGCAAGATGATCCAGAACCTGTGGTGGGCCGCCGGCTACAACATCGTCGCCATCCCTCTCGCCGCTGGCGTTCTCGCCGCATGGGGGATCCTGCTGCAACCTGCGCTTGGGGCAGTGCTCATGTCGCTGAGCACCGTCGTTGTGGCAATCAATGCGCAGTTGTTGCGCCGGGCGGTGCGGTCCCCATGAACATGATTCGGGGACACCTGTGACCACGCGCCGGCTTCTTGCACTCAACGTTGGCTCGTCCACCCTCAAGGGCGCGTCCTATCTGTTCAACACTGAGGGACACGGCGCGCAGTCTCGTCTGCTC
>JAJXTQ010000370.1 GCA_021783685.1 Pseudomonadota bacterium
CACCGCCCCGGCGATGAGCGGCACCACGCCGATCCAGCCCCATACGCCGATGACGTGGGTGAGCGTGAGCCCGATGAGGATCAGGCCGGCGATCACCCGCAGGGCGCGATCCAGGGTGCCTTCGTTGATGGTCATGAAGATCTCCTCTTTGCGTCATGGAGCAGCAGGATAGCGGCATCTCAGCATGGCACAACGGCAATACTGACGGGAATATCGCAAACCCGTGCGCTTTGTAGGTCTTTGGCGCCGCGTGCGCAGCCCGGCAATGCGCCTTGCGATCGACAAAAAAGCAACAAGATGGCTGGACAGCTGAAACCGTGTTCCCCTACAGTCGCCGCCTGCCTCGCATCCATCGCGCAAGCCGACCGATGCGGTATGGGCAAACGGCATCACCACACCACAGGGGGAGTTCCCATGCGTTCGTTTTTCTTTGCAGCAGCTTTGGCCGCGGCGAGTCTTTGCACATCGCCGGCCGACGCGGCCAGTCCCGTCGATATCGGGGTCACCGCTGGTACCCTGGGCTATGGCCCGCAGGCCGGCGTCGTGCTCGTGCCGGGCGCCTTCGATGCCCGTCTCAATTTCGGCTATCTCAGCTACAGCTACAACACCACGTCCAACAGCGTGGACTACGACGGCCACCTCAAGCTGCAGAACCTGGCGTTGCTGGGAGACTGGCACCCGTTCGCCGGCTCGTTCCGCCTGACCGGAGGCCTGTTCTATAACGACAACAAGTTCGACCTCACGGGCACCCTGACGGCCGGCCAGACCTATACGGTCAATGGCGTGTCCTACACCGCGCAACCAGGAGACCATGCCGTCGCCCGCGTGGACTTCAACAAACTTGCCCCTTATCTTGGCTTCGGCTGGGGTGATGCCAGCGACAGCGCGGGGCTGCATTTCACCTCCGACATCGGCGTGATGTACCAGGGCAAGCCCAGTGCGCACATCGACGTGACCACCCAGCCAGCCTACCAATCGGCGGCGAACCAGTATGCCCAGGCTGCCCAATCCAGTCTGCAAAGCGATCTCAACAGCTTCCGGTGGTATCCAGTCATCCAGCTCGGGCTGGTGTATCGATTCTGAGCAAACCCGAGCAGCCGGGCGCTCAACGCCCGGCTGCTTCGCTTTCGGGCTCGGTATAGACCGGCGCGAACCCTCCGCCTGGCGTGCGGAAGTTGGTGGTCTGCCCTTGGTAGAGGCGGGCGGAAAACCACATTACATGGCCGACGTCGGCATAGACGCGAAGGTCGAACTTGAGGGATTGCGGCGCGGCGGCATCGCCGATATGGCGTTCGCCGGGAGGCGACAGCGCCTGGGCTACATAGGGACTGGCGACGATGTCGTCCCAGACGCTCTTGGTGAGCTTGGCGCCACGGTAGGCAGCGCGGCTGCCGAAGCCGGCCCAGGGTTTGAAGAAGAGTCCGCGCCGCTGGGCCCAGAGGCGTTCGGCGTTGTGCGGCGTGACGATTTCGGTCCGTGGCACGTGCGCCGCAAGCAGGGCGGCGGTCGCCGCGTCGGCGCCGAGTTCGCGCAGCCGGTCGGCGTCGCCGAGGAGCGCGAGGTTGCGTTTGTCGGCATAGAGGGCGTGGGCGCGCGGGTGGGGCGTGAGCACCACTTCGTCCCGCTCGTACGCGTGGCGCAGCACCGCGTTTGGCGCTTCAACGAGCGCGAAATCGGTGAGCCTGTTGTAGACCAGATCAACGGGCTCGGTGCCGTGCCGCAGGCGGCCTGCATCACGGTGCAACGCTGCAGGATCGGCCACGACGGCGTGCATGCCGGCGCGCTCGAGTAGGCGCGCGAACAGCAGGAATTCGGCGTAGAGGTACTGGTCCTGCGGCGCAGTGTCGACGATGGCGATGCGCCGTGGCTTGCCTTCGCGCCCGGCCTGCTTCCATTCGCGCAGGAACATGGCGACGATGTCCGCCTCGAACGCATCCACGGCCGAAGCCGTGGGCACCATGTCCCGCATGTCGTCGCAGCAGGCCCGCTGTGCCCGTGCGAGCACGGCCGAGAGCATGGCGCCGCCGGGATTGGTGTTGATCTCGATGAGATGCAGGGTGTCGGCCTCGAGGTGAAAGTCAAAGCCGAGGAACACGCCGGGATTGCCAGGGTCGTGCTGCGCAGCGGCGGGTGCTTCGGCCAGCACCGCGCGCTGGTAGGCGGGGAGGGCGGCCACGGTTTCCACCGCCTGCACGATCTCGCGCATGCGCCGTGCATGCCGGCTGGCGACGAACACCGGCTGGGCCGAGAACATGTGCGGATTGCGCTCGCGCACCAGGGCGTACAGGCCGGGCTGGCCGAGTTCGGACTCGAGCGCGTGGGCCAGGGCCTCATGGTCTAGGCTGATGCAAAAACAGTCGCGGTTGAGATGTTCGATCATCGAACGGCGTGATGGGGCGGGTGATGGATGGCGGCGAGATCCTGCGTTCGTGGCGTACGACGTTCCAGTGAAGTTTCCACGCACGTGTGCGTGATCTTGCACGGCAGACTCATGCGGGGGCTGCGTCCACATGGATTTGCAGCCACCATTCCAGCAGGGCCAGGTGCCAGAGTTTGCTGCCCTGGATGCGGGTGAAATGCTCTGCTGCTTCGGGGGCGGCCAGCAGACGGTCCACGTACGCGCGCCGGTAAAGCCCGCGATTGCGGCAGGCGTCCGAGTTCAACAACGCACGCATGCGATCGAGGAAGGCGCCGCGCACATGCTTGAGTGCGGGGACCGGGAAATAGCCCTTGGGCCGGTCGATGACGGCATCGGGAAGGATGCCGCGCGAAACGGCCTTGAGCGGATACTTTCCGCCCTCCCTCAGCCTGAATTCGGGCGGCATGCCGGCAGCCAGTTCCACCACTTGGCGGTCCAGAAATGGCACGCGCAATTCCAGCGCATGCGCCATGGGCAGGTTGTCCACGCGCTTGACCGGATCGTCGACGATCAGGGTCGTGACGTCCAGGCGCAGCACCTGGTCGAGGAAGGTCCCGGCACCGGGCTGGGCCAGGGCGCGCTCGACCAGTGCGCCCGTGA
>JAJXTQ010000371.1 GCA_021783685.1 Pseudomonadota bacterium
GTCAGGCAGAAGTACGGCACCATCTCCAGCTTCCTGGTCTCGGCGCGCACGCACCGGTACTACTACGGCGGCGGCGTGCTGAAGACGGTGCACCGCAAGGACCCGCGCGACGCCTGGTTCTTCCGCGTCGAGGCGATGAGCAAACCCTACGAGACCAACATCGATTTCGACATGGCCAACCGGGACAAGATGACCATCTTCATCAATTACCGGGTGATGGACTACCACGGCAATTTCATCGGCGCCACCGGCGTCGGACTGGCGCTCGACACCATGAGTCACCTGATCGACAGCTATCAGCGCCGTTTTCACCGCAGCATCTATTTCGTCGATCCCGGCGGCAAGATCGTGATGGCCGGCAAGTCGATGAAGCGCGCCGGCGGCTCGATCCGCGAACTGCCCGGCATCGAGAAGATATCCGGCCAGATCCTGGACGGCAGCACAGTGCCGACCCATCTCGAATACGGGCTGGGCGACGCCAGCATCCTGGTCACCTCGCGTTTCATCCCCGAGCTGGGCTGGTACCTGGTGGTGGAGCAGGACGTGGCCGACGACGTCAGGCCGGTCCAGCGGATGCTGATGGTGAACCTGGCGATCAGCGCGCTGGTGACGCTGCTGGTGCTGGTCATCACTCTGTACGCGGTCAACCGCTATCAGTTGCGTCTGGAGCGCGCCGCCAAGACCGACGCCCTGACCGGGTTGAACAACCGGCAGGCATTCGAGATCCTGATCGAGCAGGCGCTCCTCGAATTCGGGCGGACGCAGCAGCCGCTGTCGATGATCCTGTTCGATATCGACCTGTTCAAGCAGATCAACGACCGCTTCGGCCATCTCGCCGGCGACCGCGTGCTGAAGGATATCGCCGGAATTCTCAGGAGCGTCGGCCGCGAGAGCGATGCGCCCACCCGCTGGGGCGGCGAGGAATTCCTGATCCTGCTGAAGAACTGCCCGCTCGAACGGGCGGCGGCGGTGGCCGAGAAGCTGCGCCTGGCGATAGCCCGGCACCGCTTCGCGCTGGCCGAGCCCGACGTGCCGGTCACGGTCAGCCTGGGCGTCGCCCAATACCGGGGAGGCGAGACGCAGAACGACTTCTTCATGCGCGCCGACGTCGCGCTCTATCGGGCCAAGCGCGCCGGACGCAACCGATGCGAAGCATTCACCGACCCCTCGTCCGCTTAGTCTCTTCTCGCCCCGCGCGGGCTCACCGCGGCGGGCGGCGTCGCAAAGCTGTCGGCGCGCGAGGCCGCCCAGAACACCTTGAACACCGGCTGATCGGGCACCCCGTCGAGCAGTTCGCCCGGCCGCGCCCAGTGATGCAGCGCCGCCAGCGAGCGTACTTCGGTGGCGGAGATGCGGCGGATCACGTGCTCGGGCCCGAGTTCGCGGGGGTGGGGCAGGCCCGCGGCGGCGAGCAGCTCCTTCAAGGCGAGCAGGGTGTTGTCGTGGAACTGGTGCACCCGCGCGGCCTTGTCCGGCACGTCCAGCGCGCGCATCCGCTTCGGGTCCTGGGTGGTCACACCGGTCGGGCAGCGACCGGTGTGACAGGTCTGCGCCTGCAGGCAGCCCAAGGCGAACATGAAGCCGCGCGCGGAATTGCACCAGTCGGCGCCCATCGCGAAAGCGCGCGCCATGTCGAAGGCGGTGATGATCTTGCCCGAGGCGCCGAGATGGATGCGGTCGCGCAGATTCACCCCGATCAGGGTGTTGTGCACCAGCATCAGCGCCTCGCGCAGCGGCGCGCCGACGTGGTCGGTGAATTCCAGGGGCGCAGCGCCGGTGCCGCCCTCGCCGCCATCGACGACGATGAAGTCGGGCGTGACGCCGCGTTCGATCATCGCCTTGACGATGGCGAACCATTCCCAGGGATGGCCCATCGCCAGCTTGATGCCGACCGGCTTGCCGCCCGAGAGCCGGCGCAGCGTTTCGATGAAGTCGATCAGTTCCAAGGGCGTCTCGAACATCGAGTGCCGGGCCGGCGAGATGCAATCCGCCCCGACCGGAACGCCGCGTGCCTGGGCGATCTCGGCCGTCACCTTGGCGCCGGGCAGGACGCCGCCGTGCCCGGGCTTGGCGCCCTGCGAGAGCTTGATCTCGATCATCTTCACCTGATCGAGGCCGGCGCCGGCGGCGAATTTCTCCGCGTCGAAGCGGCCCGCCTCGTCGCGGCAGCCGAAGTAGCCGCTGCCGATCTCCCAGATCAGGTCGCCGCCCGGTTCGCGGTGATAGCGCGAGATCGAGCCCTCGCCGGTGTCGTGGCAGAAGTTGCCGCGCCGCGCCCCCTCGTTCAGCGCCAGGATGGCGTTGGCAGAGAGCGCGCCGAAGCTCATCGCGGAGATGTTGAAGACGCTGGCGGAGTAGGGCCGGCGGCAGTCCGGGCCGCCGATCTCGATGCGGAAATCGTGGCTGTCGATGGCGATCGGCGCGATCGAATGGTTGATCCATTCGTAGCGCGGCTCATAGACGTTCAATTGGGTGCCGAAGGGGCGCTTGTCGGAAGCCTGCTTCGAGCGCTGGTAGACGATCGAGCGCTGGGCGCGGGAGAAGGGCAGCTCCTCCGAATCGGCCTCGAGAAAATACTGGCGGATTTCCGGCCTGATGTACTCGAAGAAGAAGCGGAAGTGCGCCAGCACCGGGTAGTTGCGCCGGATCGCGTGCTTGTCCTGGACGAAGTCGATCAGGCCGACCGCGGCCAGGGCCGCTGCGGCCAAGGCCGGCCACAGCCAGAGATCCGACCAGGACAGGAGCAGCAGGCAGGCGGGCACGAGGAGGATGCACAGCGCCCAGGTCCAGTAGCGTTGGGCGACGATGCGGTCGAGAATTCGCCACATATTTCCTCCTCCGGAAATCCGATCGGGCCTGAGCGGAAACTAAGGCGGTCGGGCTTCAGCCCGACGGTAGCGTTCAGCAACTCAGGGCATCAGACCCTTCAGCAGGTTGTCGACTTCCTTCTGGGACAGGCGCTGGTCTTCGGTGGGGCCGCCGACCTCGACCACGATGATGGCGCCGACCAGG
>JAJXTQ010000372.1 GCA_021783685.1 Pseudomonadota bacterium
CGCAGCCAGCATCTGCTGCGCGTTCAAGCCCCTGACAGCAGGCTGACCCAGGGCGCCGCGCCCCGGAATCGCGCCGACCGCCACCGCGCCGACGCTGTTGGCCGCTTCGCCCAGCACGCCGAAGCTGGCGCCGGAAAGCCGCGCCACTTCCTGCGCCAGCGCATGGATCTGAGAATAGCCGGGATGATGCTGCGCCATGTTGCCGAGGAACACCGCGCGCGTCTCGCCCCCGGCAATGCTCTCGGCCATCTTGCGCGCGGTGTCGTCGACCTCGCCGTGCGCGGCGATGTCCGGAACCGGCAGGTTTTTCAGTTCGGCCAGCGCATGGCACACCCCCGCCAGCGCGGCGGCAAGCTGCGACGGCGCGACGATGCGCTTGGCGTGCACCTTGCCGAGGAATTCGTCCTCGTGCGCGTTGATCAGGTTGAGCTGGCCGTACCAGCGCACCGACTCGCGAATGCGGTGCGCCATCAGCGGGTGGTCCTTGCGCAGGTTGGCGCCCACCACCAGCATGCGGTTGAGGCGCGACATGTAGGTCACCGGCATGCCGAGCCAGAAGCCGCCGTGCGCCTTGTCGTCGAGCGAAAAATCGGACTGCCGCAGACGGTGATCGACGTTGCCGCTGCCCATGCCGCGCATCAACTTCTGCAGCAGGAACAATTCCTCCGCCGGGCGATACGGCGTCGACAGCGCGCCGGTCTGATCGGCGGGGATGGATTTCAACTTATTCGCGACAAATTCGAGTGCTGCCTGCCAGGTTGTTTCCACCCACTGGCCGTTGTGCTTGACCATCGGCTGGGTCAGACGCTCGCCCGTGTTGAGGCCTTCGTACGAGAAGCGGTCACGGTCGGCCAGCCAGCATTCGTTGACGTCCTCATTCTCACGCGGCAACACGCGCATCACCTTGTTGTCCTTGACGTGAACTTCGAGGTTGGAGCCCAGGCTGTCGTGCGGGCTGATCGAGGGACGGCGCGACAATTCCCAGGTGCGCGCGGTGTAGCGGAAGGGTTTGCTGGTGAGCGCACCGACCGGGCAGAGATCGATCACGTTGCCCGACAGTTCGGACGCCACCTGGCTTTCCAGGAACGGCATCACCTCGGTGTGCTCGCCGCGCCCGGCCATGCCGAGTTCCATCACGCCGGCGATTTCCTGTCCGAAGCGCACGCAGCGGCTGCAATGGATGCAGCGCGTCATGTCGGTGGCGATGAGCGGGCCGAGGTTCTTCTCGCGAACCACGCGCTTGATTTCCTGGTAGCGCGACGACGAGCCGCCATAGCCCACCGCCAGATCCTGCAGGGTGCATTCGCCGCCCTGGTCGCAGATCGGGCAGTCGAGCGGATGGTTGATGAGCAGGAACTCCATCACGCTTTTCTGCGCGTTGACGGCGTATTCGGAGCGGGTCTGCACCTTCATGCCGTCGGTTACCGGCGTGGCGCAGGCCGGCAAGGGCTTGGGTGCCTTCTCCACCTGCACCAGACACATGCGGCAGTTGGCGGCGATCGACAGCTTCTTGTGATAGCAAAAATGCGGAATCGTGATGCCGGCCTGATTGGCCGCATCCATGATGGTGTCGCCGCTTTCGACCTGCAGCGCGCGTCCGTCAATCTCGATATTGAGCGTAGCCATCGTTAGATTCCGTTCAGACCATGCATCGCTTGTGTTCGATATGGTGCTCGAACTCGCGGCCGAAATGTTTGAGAAAGCTTTGTACCGGCATCGCCGCGGCGTCGCCCAGCGCGCAGATGGTATGGCCGCCGATATGCCCCGCCACGCTGTTAAGCAATTCCATGTCCTCCGGCCGGCCCTGCCCGTGCTCGATGCGATGGATCACCCGATACATCCAGCCCGTCCCCTCGCGACACGGCGTGCATTGGCCGCAGGACTCCTCGAAGTAGAAATAGGAGAGCCGCTCCAGCGCACGCACCATGCACACCGTCTCGTCCATCACGATGACCGCACCCGAGCCCAGCATCGATCCCGCCTTGGCGATGCAATCGAAATCCATCGTGCAGTCCATCATGATGTCGGCCGGCAACACGGGGGCAGACGAGCCGCCGGGAATGACAGCCTTCAGTTTATGTCCATGCCGCACACCGCCCGCCATCTCGAGCAATTCGGGAAACGGCGTACCGAGCGGCACTTCGAAGTTGCCTGGCTTGTTCACATGTCCCGAGACCGAGAACAGCTTGGGCCCGCCGTTGTTGGGCTTGCCGAGTTCGAGGAAAGCCTGGCCGCCGTGCTGGACAATCCATGGTACCGAAGCGAGCGTCTCGGTGTTGTTGATGGTGGTCGGCTTGCCATACAGGCCGAAGCTTGCCGGGAACGGCGGCTTGAAGCGCGGCTGTCCCTTCTTGCCTTCGACGGACTCGAGCAGCGCGGTTTCCTCGCCGCAGATGTAGGCGCCGTAGCCATGGTGGGCATGCAACTGGAAGCTGAAGTCGGCGCCGAACAGATTGTCGCCGAGGTAGCCGGCCTCGCGCGCCTCCTTCAGCGCACGCTCGAAGATCTCGTAGCAGTCGAAGATCTCACCGTGGATGTAGTTGTAGCCCACGCGCGCGCCGAGCACATAGCCGGCGATCGCCATGCCTTCGATCAGCTGGTGCGGGTTGTAGCGCAGGATGTCGCGATCCTTGAAGGTACCCGGCTCGCCCTCGTCGCTGTTGCAGACGATGTACTTGTCGCCCGGAAATGCACGCGGCATGAAGCTCCACTTGAGGCCTGTCGGGAAGCCCGCGCCGCCGCGCCCGCGCAACGCGCTGGTCTTGAGTTCGGCGATGATGGCGTCACCCGACACCTTTTCGGTGACGACGCGGCGCAACGCCTGATAGCCGCCATTGGCGACATAGGTCGCCAACGACGCCGGGTTGTCGAGCGCCTGCGTCCAGCTGCAGACCTGATGGGTGGGCTTGAGCAAACTCATTTCAGCTTGTCCAGGAGTTTGTCCACCATCTCGGGGGTGAGGTGCGTGTGCATCGTGTGATTGTTATGCAGGCACATCGGCGCATC
>JAJXTQ010000373.1 GCA_021783685.1 Pseudomonadota bacterium
CGCGTGGGCTTGCGTTCGTCGACTACATGCAGCTGTGGCGCTGGTCGGTGGATGATCCGGAGGCGTTCTGGGGCGCGCTGTGGGATTACTTCGAGGTGGAGGCGTCGGTCCCCTATCACCGGGTGCTCGGCCGGCGCGCCATGCCCGGGGCGGAGTGGTTTTCCGGCGCCCGGCTCAACTACGCCGAGAACGTCCTGCGCCGGGAGCGTGACGGAGGCGTCGCCCTGATGCATGCCAGCGAGAACCGGCCGCTCGAGGCAACGGGTTGGCCTGAACTCGCCGGCCAGGTGCGCATCCTTGCCACCCGGCTGCGCGCGTTGGGCGTGCGGCCGGGCGACCGGGTGGTCGCGTGGCTGCCGAATATCCCGCACACCGTCATCGCCATGCTCGCGACAACGGCGATCGGGGCGATCTGGGCCTGTTGCTCGCCGGACTTCGGCGAGCGGGGTGTGCTCGATCGATTCGCGCAACTCTCGCCAGCGGTATTGTTCTGCATCGATGGCTACCGCTACGGCGGAAAGCCGTTCGACCGAACGGTCGAACTCGAGCGCATTCTCGCAGGGCTGCCCAGCGTGCGGCACGTGATCCACCTGCCGTACCTCGATCCGGGCGCGGCGCCGCCGCGGCCAGGTGTGCTGAGCTGGGCTGAGGCGCTCGATCATCCCCCCATTGCAGCGGCCGAGTTCCGCTTCGAGCAGGTTCCCTTCGACTATCCCCTGTGGACCTTGTTTTCCTCCGGTACCACGGGTCTGCCCAAGGCCATCGTGCATGGGCATGGCGGCATCCTGCTCGAGACGCGCAAGAACGCCCTCTTCCATTTCGATCTCCACCCCGGGGATCGGCTGCTGTTTTATACGACCACGGGCTGGATGTTGTGGAATTTCCTGGCGAGCACGATCGCCACCGGGGCGATCCCCGTTCTCTACGACGGCAGCCTTGCGTATCCTGCTCCCGATACCCTCTGGCGGCTCGCGCAGGACGCCGATGCGACCATGTTGGGCGCCAGCCCCACCTACGTCGAGCAGATGGTGCGCACGGGCATTGTGCCGCGCGAGCGCTATGACCTGGCGCACCTGCACAGTATTTCTCTCGCCGGATCGCCTGCGACACCCGCGTGCATGACTTGGTTCTACGCCAACGTCAAGCGGGACCTTTGGGTCGCCAACGGCAGTGGGGGTACCGACTGCTGCACCGGGTTCGTCGGTGGCGTGCCCACCTTGCCGGTGCGCGCAGGTGAGATCCAGGCTCCCTCGCTCGGGGTCGCGGTGAAGGCGTTCAATGAGCGCGGAGAGTCCGTGATCGACGAAGTCGGCGAGCTGGTTCTGACCCAGCCGCTTCCCTCGATGCCGGTGCGCTTCTGGAATGACCCCGAAGACCGGCGTTACCGGGAAAGCTATTTCGAGGACTTCCCGGGCATCTGGCGGCACGGGGATTTCTTCCGCATCAACGCACGCGGCGGCTCGTTCGTGCTTGGACGGTCGGATGCCACGCTGAATCGCTACGGCGTGCGCATCGGCACGGCGGAAATCTATCGAACCCTCGCCGCATTGTCGGAGGTCGAAGACAGCCTGATCGTCAACCTCGACTTGCCCGCCGGAGGATTTTTCATGCCGCTGTTCGTGAAGTTGACCGCCGGCATCTCGCTTGAGCAGGCCGAGGGGAAGATCCGCGAGACCCTGCGCCGCGAATACACCGCGCGGCACGTACCTGACAAGATCATTCCGGTTCCGCTGATTCCGATGACGCTCACGGGGAAGAAAATGGAAGTGCCGGTGCGCCGGATATTGCTTGGAGCGGCGCCGGAAAAGGCCGCCAACGTCAGCGCCATGGCCAACCCAAGGGCTCTCGATTTTTTTGTCGAATACGCCGCCGTGCAGCAAGATTACCGCCTGCGCGGGGCCTGACCATGAGCCACGAGACGCTCGTGCTTCTGCCGGGGCTGATGTGTGACCGCGCAGTCTGGCAGCCACAGATCGGCGCGCTCGAGGAAGCCTGGCGCTGTGTGGTGGTCGATTATGGCGGCGCCGACTCCCTGGCGGCCATGGCGCAATTGGCGCTCGAGGCGGCGCCGCCGCGGTTCGCGCTGGCCGGTCATTCGATGGGCGGACGGGTGGCGCTGGAGATGTTGCGCAGCATGCCGCAGCGCATCACAAGGGTGGCGTTGCTCGATACCGGTTACCAGGCCTGGCCCGACGAGAAGGCCGGGGCGGCCGAGGCGGCGCAGCGCCTTCGCCTGCTCGAGCTCGCCCGAACGCAGGGCATGCGGGCGATGGGCCGCGAATGGGTGCGGGGCATGGTGCATCCCGAGCGGTTGTCGGACGAGCCGCTGATTGAGTCCATTCTCGAGATGATCGAGCGCAAGACGCCCGACATCTTCGCCGCGCAGATCCGCGCCCTGCTGAGCAGGCCGTCGGCCGAGGCGGTACTGCGCGCCATAGGTTGTCCGACGCTGATCGGCTGCGGGCGGCAGGATCTCTGGAGTCCCCTGGCGCGCCACGAGGACATGGCGCGACTCGTGCCCGGGGCCCGGCTCGCGGTCATCGAGAACAGTGGTCACATGGTGACGATGGAGCGGCCGGAGCAGCTGACGACCGTGCTGCGTCTGTGGCTCGCGCAGAGCGGGACAGCGGCGCAATCATGACCGGAGCGTGGGCGGCGACCGGGCCGGGGACACCGCACCGATCGGACGGTGTCGTCCGGCCTGGCTGTTGGCAGTCTCTCGGTCAGGTCTGACGGGTTCGCCAGCCGTCGTGATAGCCCTCGCGGGCGGCCTTCGAGTAGGGTGCCGACGCGACGCGGACCCGGACCTCGAGCTGCTTGTGCGGCTCGACGGTGGGTTTGCGCGTGCCGCCGGTCTCCTCGCCCCACACCAGCGTAAGCACATCGCCGATCTGCACCTGCGGATCGACGACGCCCAGTGAGAGCACGGTGCGCTCGTTGTAGCTGTAGCCGCCGAACATCGAGAAGCCGACAGTGTTTCCGCCCGCCATGACCCTGTCGTAGG
>JAJXTQ010000014.1 GCA_021783685.1 Pseudomonadota bacterium
GCATCATCGGCGGTCGCGACCTGACCCTGCCGGCATGAAGGCGCTGATCTTCGCCGCGGGCAAGGGCGAACGCATGCGCCCGCTGACCGACCACACGCCCAAGCCGCTGCTGCCGGTGGGCGGCAAGCCGCTGCTCTTTCATCACCTGGAGCGTGCCGCCGCGGAAGGTGTGCGCGTGGTGGTGATCAATCTGGCTCACGTGGGGCCAATGATCCGCGCCGCGGTCGGTGACGGCTCGGCGTTCGGCCTTGCCGTGCGCTACTCCGACGAGGGCGATCAGGCGCTGGAAACCGGCGGCGGCATCGCCCGGGCCCTGCCGCTGTTGGGCCGCGAGCCTTTCGTCGTGCTCAATGGCGATGTCTGGTGCGACTGCCCGCTGGGCGCGCTGAGTCTGTCCCCCGGGGATCTGGCGCATCTCGTGCTGGTCGACAATCCGGCGCAACATCCCCAAGGCGATTTTCATCTGGACGCATCCGGCCGCATGCAATTCGATGGCGCACACCGCCTGACCTTCGCCGGGCTCGGCGTCTATCATCCGGCGCTCTTCGATTCGGCGCCGGCGGGGGCGTTCCCGCTCGCGCCGCTGCTGCGCGCCGCCATGGCGGACGGGCGCGTCGGCGGCACCCATCACCGCGGCGTCTGGGTGGACGTCGGCACGCCCGAACGGCTCAGGGCGCTGGATCGGGCGCTGCGGGATCAAACACCCCGTTGAGCAGCAGCGCCAGGCGCCAGCCGGCCTTGCGCAACTGGGTTTCGACGACGGGCCGATTGCGCGCGACTTCGGCGGCATCGATCGCATCGTCCGCCACCTGGGGATAGACCCAGCTTTCCGTCAGGCGAAAGCTCTCCATGGCCCAGTCCGCGGCCGCGCCCTGCGACCACAGCCGCCGCTCGCGCACGCCGATGCCGCGCGCCAGCTCGCGACTCGTCGATTGCCAATCGCGTGCCCACGCCTCGAGCAGCAGATCGTCCCAGACGAGGTGCAGACTCACCGGCTCGAACCGGTCCGCGTAGCGCACCATCCGCCGCGTGCCGCCCCGATCCTCCAGATAGCCCACATGCAGCGGCTGGTGGATGTCGCCCACGAAATGCCCCAGCAGCTTGAGCGCCTGCAACCGCTCCTGAGGCGGACGGCGGGCCTCCATGAGTTCGGCCTGCAGCGTCTCGATGGCGCGCACCACGCAACCCTGGCGCGGGCAATGCCGATCGCGATATCGCGTCGTGCCCGGCGGGAGGTTCAGGTAATGCCAAGGCGCGAGAAAATCGTAGCGCGCATCTCCGCGGACCCGATCGGCCCAGGTACAGCTTTCGCTGAAACGGTGCGAGCCGCGTTCGAGGCGCAGCAGCGCCTGCACCTCACGCCGCGCCGCGGGCGTCAGCTGCTGCCAGGCGATCTCGCAAATCACGCGGTGTCCCGTGCCGCCCCAGCCCCAGGCGGGCAGCGCCGCGAGGCTCATGGCAAGTGTCAGCAGGACGCGCCGCACGGCCCTGCGACAATTTGTCGCATCCATGCCGGCGCTGCGATTGACTACCATCTGCCATTTGCGCCTGCCCCGCATGCCCTTTCCTCCGAGTCACCCATGGCTTCCATTGAACGCAGCGCCGGTCCGACAATCAACCCGCCGGCGCCGAAACCGGGGCTCGACTTCGGCCGCCTGCACCGCTGGCACATGCAGGCCGGTCTGTGGGTCGCGCTGGCGGTGATGCTGTGGGCCCTGAGCGGGCTCGGCCACCCCATCATTTCGCGCATCAATCCCAGGCCGGCTGCGATGACGCCGCCGCTCGGCGCGCTGCAGGACGGGGCTGCCGCGGCGATCGCCCCGCGCGATGCCCTGCAAGGGGCCGGGCTCGACGCATTCGAGTCGCTCGTCCTGTGGCAACCGGCGGGGGAGGCGCCGTCCTACCGGGTCGAAGCGCAGGGCCGGGCCTATTGGATCGACGCGCGCAGCGGTTCCGTCCAGGCCGACGGCGAGCGCCGGTGGGCGGAGCGGCTGGCCCGACATTTTGCCGGAGACACCCAGAGCCCGATCCGCGACGTCACGCTTCTATTGTCATTCAATAACGATTATCATTACATCGACAGATTGCTGCCGGTCTGGCAAGTCACTTTCGACCGGCCGGACGGGTTGCGGGCCTATGTGGATCCCGCTTCCGGGCGCCTCTCCACCCTGACCGACCGCCGCAAGGACTGGACCGGAAAATTGTTTCGCTGGATGCATTCCTGGAGCCCGATCCAATCCTCGCCCTGGATTCAGGGCGTGATGCTGGGCTTGCTGCTGACGACGGCGGGGATCGCCGCCGCCGGGCTTGCCGTCTATGTGCGGCTCTGGCGCCGCGCGGCTTTGGGTGTGGCGCGGCCCGCTGCGGTGCGCTGGCATCGGCGACTCGCGCTGCCGGCGGCCGTGGTGGCCCTGGCATTGCCCCTGTCCGGGGCGCTGCATCTGGCCGTCAAGTCCTGGCAGGGCGATCCCACGGCGCCCGCGCCACCGCTGTCCTTCACGGCCACTGAACTGCGTGCGTCGCTGCCCGATGTGCTGCGCGCACTGGCCGCCGGCGGCCCGGTTGCGGCCCTCACGCTCACCCGGCTCGAAGGCCGCCCCGTCTGGATCGCCCTGCCGCCCGTGGCACTCGCGACCAGCGCCCATCATGGCGGCCCGGAAAATCCGCCGCCGCCGGTCGACCGGTATGTGGACGCGGTTTCCGGTGTGGAGATCGCCGACGGCGCCTCGCGCCATGCAGCAGCGCTGGCCCGCCGGCATGCCGGCCTGCCGCCCGATGCCCAGGCGCATGCAGAGGCCGTGCATCGCTTTGGCGGTGACTACGGCTTTGCGTTCAAGCGCCTGCCGGTCATGGCAGTGGAATTCCCCGAGCGGCCCAGCGAAACCTGGTTCGTGGAAACGCGCACCGGCGCGTTGGCTGCTCACCTGACGCCGCTCAACCGGTTCGAGGATTGGGTGTTCGGTGTCGTGCACAAGTGGAGCTTCCTCGACCCCGCCGTCGGCAAGGGCGGCCGCGAAACACTGCAATCCCTGGCTGCGCTCGCCCTGGTGCTTACGGTCGCTTTGGGACTGAGCCGCCACCTAAGCCGTCGGAGGCCGCGATCGGGATGAGTGTTTCCGCACTGCCTTTGGCCTTTCCCGCGTCGGGCGCGGCACCCGATGTGCGTGGTGCGGCGGGACAGCTGGCGCCGGTATTGCCCATGCTCGGTCAGACAAGGGCGCCCGATGTGTTCGTTCGGCTCGCGATCCTTTCGCTCGGCTTGCACGCTCTTGCCGTCGCCGGGGCTTGGCTCTGGCCCGCCGAACCGCGGGTGACGTCGGCGCAACCCGAGCCGGTGACACTGATCACGCTGCCGCCTATGGCGCCGCCGAGCCCGCCAGTGGCACAGCCCGTGGCTGCGCCCCAGGTGCCCAAGCCCGCGCCGCCCAAGCCGGTGGCCAAGCCCATCGCCCGACCGGTTGCCAAACCTGCGCCAACGCCCGAGCCGGCCCCGCGGCCGGTGACACCCGCGCTCAGCGAATCGGCCGCGCCGCCACCGGACGACACCGCAGCGACCGAAGCCGCACCCGCCGCCCGCGGGCGGCCAAGCACCGAATCTGCCGAGTCCGCCCCGGTGGCCATCGACCTGGGCGCGGCCTACCGCCTCAACCCGGCCCCCGACTATCCGCCGCTGGCGCTGCGCCGCGGCTGGCAGGGGACGGTGCGGCTGCGTGTGGCGCTCGATCCCGAGGGCCACCCCACCCACGTGGATCTCGCCGCGTCCTCCGGTCACCCCATGCTGGATGAGGCGGCGCTCGCGGCAGTCCGGCGCTGGCGGTTCAGTCCCGCCACGCGCGTGGGCAAGCCGGTTGCGGCGACCGTGGAAGTGCCCATCGTCTTCAAGATCAACCGCTGAATCCTGTACATGCATCCGGACGGCGACCCGCGCCGGTCCGATCAACGCCAAGGAGCGCTCGATGGACCCTTCTTCTTCCCTCTGGTTGGGCTGGTGGGCGCATGCCGATCCCGTGATCCGGGGCGTGTTCGTCACGCTGGTCGCGATGTCCGTCCTGAGTTGGGCGGTCATCCTCGAAAAATTCTGGCAATTGCGGCGCTGGCAGCGGCTGGAAATGGATGCGGCCGGCCTGATCGAGCGCGGCGATCTCGGCGCGCTGGAGCGCTTGCCCGCCGACTGCCCCACGGCGCGGCTGCGCCAGGCGGCGGCGCGACTGCTGGCCCGGCGCGACGCCGATGCGCCCGAACTGGAAGCCCGGCTGGCCGATGCCCAGGCGCCCATCCGCAGCGACCAGGAACGCCGCCTCATCGTGCTGGCCACGGTCGGCAGCACCGCGCCGTTCGTGGGCCTGCTGGGCACGGTCTGGGGCATCATGCATGCCCTGCAGACGCTGACTGGCCAGGCATTGACGCTGGACGCCGTCGCCGGCCCCGTCGGCGAAGCGCTGATCGCCACGGCGGTCGGCCTGTTCGCCGCGATTCCCGCGCTGATCGGCTACAACCTGGCCGTTCGCGCCCTGAGCCGGCTCACCACCCTGACCGCCGACAACGGCCGCCATCTGGTCGACCTGCTCTACGCGCGAACGGATCCGCGCGCTCCCTGACCCCCGAAGAGGCGATGGCGGCAGGCGCCTGCCGCTGGCCTCCAAGCGATTCACGCACTTCGGACGATGCAAGGTCCCGGTTGCCGGATCCGGTGGCGGCCGGCTCCTTGTCGCGCCGCGAATGGCGTCGCGCGCAGCCCTTGTGCGAGTGCCGCGTGGTTCAAAACGGGGCCGCAGATCGGGGCTTCTGCTGCGGGCGGATCAGGCGCGCTCGAACGCTCTGCCTGGCGCCGATCTCGCGGAACTCAACCGGATGGCTTCAGATCTGCTCCATAGAGCAACGCACTGAACCGTCCCCCTCGATGGCAAAGTGTCGCCCAATCGCCCTGTTCCACCACGCGCCCCCGTTCCAGCACGGCGATCTGATCCGCCTCGCGCACGGTGGACAGCGTCGCATCCAACAGGATGCGACCCATCGCGTCGTACCGTCCGACGCACCAACGAGGCAGGACGCTCAGGATTTTCCGCAGCCCTTCCGGAGCCTGTTGAATGGCGCGCTCGTGCCCCGGGAGCGGTCGCTGCGGTGGTGGCAACACGCCATGAATCTGTGCAGTATCCATCCGCATGAGGGACCACGAGGAGGAGAGGACAGATGGCGGACAACACGGTGAGCTTGCATCGCGTCCTGAAGGCGCCGCCGGAGAAGGTCTACCGCGCCTTCCTGACGCCGGACGCACTGGCGAAATGGCTGCCGCCGGACGGCTTCACGGCGGCGGTGCATGAGATGACGGTCGAGGTGGGCGGCCAGTTCCGCATGTCGTTCACCAACTTCACGACGCAGCAGTCGCACGCCTTCGGTGGCGAATACCTCGAGCTGATTCCGAATGAACGTATCCGCTATACGGATCGGTTCGACGATCCCGGGCTGCCGGGGTTGATGACGGTGACCGTAACGCTGACCGCCGTATCGTGCGGCACCGACCTCGCAATCGTGCAGGCGGGCATACCCGAGGCCATACCGGTGGAGATGTGCTACCTCGGCTGGCAGGAATCCCTGCTCGGCCTGGCGCGACTGGTGGAGCCTGACATCAAGGAATAGGCGGGATCGCAGCGCTGCCGGAGGTTCGCGCCGATGCAAGCGCGGGCTGTCCACGGCCGGGTTGCAGACGTGCGAACGAGGAGAAACGACATGGCTCGAGTCAACACCTATCTGAATTTCACCCGCGAGACCGAACAGGCCTTTACGTTCTATCGCTCGGTGTTCGGTGGTGAGTTTACGGTCCTGCAACGCTTCGGCGAGGTGCCGGCGGCGTCGGGTCAGCCCGTGTTGGCGCACGCCGATCGCGAGCTGATCATGCATGTGGCCCTGCCGATTCTCGGCGGGCATGTCCTGATGGGGACGGATGCGCCGGAAACCATGGGTTTTCGCATCGTCCGGGGAAACAACGTGTACATCAGTCTGGAAATCGACCTGCGGGCCGACGCCGATCGGCTCTTCGGCGCACTGTCGGCGGGCGGCGAGGTGGAGACGCCGATGCAGGAAATGTTCTGGGGCGCCTGGTTCGGCAGCTTCACGGACCGGTTCGGGATTCGCTGGATGATCAACTGTCCGAACAGTTGACGGTTCGGGCGCCGCTCCGGATCTGTCCGACGGAAGGGGCGGCCTGCCATGAACGGCAGGCCACAATGCCTTGCGGCTTCCCGCGCGGCGCCGCAAGGGCGTCGCGCGGGCGGAGGGTTGCACGTCAGAAGCTGTAGCGCAGGCCCACGTCGACCGCCTGACTGTCGTATTCCATGTCCACCTTCCCGCCGGCCCGGTCCTTGAACTGGGGGTCGTCCAGCGACAGGTAGCGGTAGGCAAGGACACCCTGCAGGTTGGGCATGAAGTCGTAGGACACGCCGAGAATGCCCTGATAGGCAAGCACGGTGTCGTCGTCGTCGATCACCGAGATGTCGCCCAGGTTCACATTGGCGTCGACCTGTGCATAACCCACCCCAAGCCCGATGAAGGGGACCAGCGGGCCTTCGAGAAAATCGTAGTAGCCGTTCAGCATGCCGCCCCAGACGCCGACGTCGCCGTTCAGGCCGCCCAGCACGGAGAGTTGCACCGGGCCCAGCCGGCCGCTGTCGATGTCGTTTTCCTGCCAGAACAATTCGCCTTCGACCCGAAAGCGCGAGGGCAGCTTCATGCCCAGGGCAACGCCCACGCCGTAGCCGTCTTCGAACTTGGAGATCACGTTGCCGCCGGCGGGGACCGGCCCGAAGTCGGAGCCGAAGATCCAGTCGGCATCGTCGGTCATGATGTAGCTGCCGCGGGCGGCGACGTAGGGCCCCTCGGCGGCCTGCAAGCTCGGGCTGATGGCGAGGGTGGCGAGTGCCAGGCCGGAAATCAGGTGGTTGCGCATGGAAAGACTCCTTCGGTTGGGGATGGCGATGCACGAGCCTGTACAAGTCCGCGCCATCTTGTACAAGAATAGTACAGATATTCAGATCTACGCAAGCACGGCGTATTGCCATTAATAACAGAAAGATTCATGGCCTATGCCAGACGTTCACGAATAGCGTACAACTATTGTACATTTGGAGGTGGGCCGGGCCGTCGCCGTGCCGGCCCGGCGATGGATGAGGAACCTTCGCCAGCACCGCACGCCAAAGGGATAAGAGGAGGGGGATCTCATGAGACGCATCGGACTGCTGATCATCGGCGACGAACTGCTCGATGGCCGTCGCCAGGATCGCCATCTGGCGCACATGATCGAGGCGCTCGGCGGGCGCGGCCTCGAGCCGGCCTGGTGTCTCGTGTGCGGAGACGACCCGGGCCTTCTGACCGACACGCTGCGCCGAACGCTGGAGACATCCGATATCGTGTTCTGCTTCGGTGGCATCGGCGCGACGCCTGACGATTGCACGCGGGAATGCGCTGCCCATGCGGCGGGCGTGGGGCTGTGCCGCCATCCGGCGGCCGCGACGCTGATCGAGTCACGCTTCGGCGAGGCGGCCTACCCCTATCGCATCCGCATGGCGGATCTACCCGACGGGGCGCAACTGATTCCCAACCCGGTCAACCAGATTCCCGGTTTCTCGCTTGGCGATCACCACTTCGTCCCGGGTTTTCCCCAGATGGCCTGGCCCATGGTCGACTGGGTGCTGACCACGCACTACCCGACGCTGCGGCGACCGGCCAGGCCGGTGTCGTACGCGCTCCGGATCGAGCGGACGCCGGAGAGCGAGTTGATTCCGATCATGGAGCAGGTGTTGACGCAGCACCCGACGATCAAGCTGTCGAGCCTGCCCCACATCGGCGAGCCGCCTCATATCGAACTGGCGGTCCGGGGCGAGCCGATAGACGCGGGCGCGGCCTGGGCGCGACTGACCGGTGCGTTGAGCGCCGCCGGTATCGGCTACATGACGACGGACGCGGATCGGCCGCGCGGGGAGGTGGGAGATGGACGTTGAGCCGGAGTTGCTCCATCAACGGGTGGCGGTGGTGACCGGCGCTGCCGGCGCCATCGGACTGGAAATCTGCGGAATGCTGCTGAAAGCCGGCATGCAGGTGGTGTTGACCGCGCGCAGCCAGGCCCGCGCGGAGGAAGCCGTGACGGCGCTGGCAGGGCAGGATGACCAGCGCATCATCGCGCGCGCGCTCGAGGTGACCGATGCCGAGGCGGTCGTGGCGTTCGCCCGGGGCGTCGAGCAGACCCATGGCCGGATCGATGTGCTCATCAACAATGCCGGCGTACCGCCGCGGGGACACGGCTTGTCCGACATGAGCGACGATGAGCTCGATCTGGCCATGCGGACCCATTTCCTTGGGCCGCTGCATCTCATCCGCGCGGTACTGCCCCTGATGCGCGCGCAGGGCTACGGGCGGATCGTGAACGTGTCGTCCAGTCTCGGGCAGTTGTCGCAGATGGGCGCACGCTGGCCGGCCTATCGGTTGTCCAAGGCGGCGCTGAATGCCCTCACGGCGGTCGTGGCGGCCGAAGTCGCGGGCAGCGACATCCTCGTGAATGCCGTCTGTCCGGGCTGGTGTCGTACCCCGCTGGGCGGGCCGGAGGCCCCCCGTTCGGCGGCGCAAGGGGCGGCGGACATCGTCTGGGCCGCAATGCTGCCCGACGGCGGCCCGTCCGGACATTTCTTCAGGGATCGGCAAATCCAGCCTTGGTGATGCGCTGTTGCGGCTGCGCCAGCATCACCTGTTCGCACCGCTCGGGCACCGCCCATGCGTGCCCGAAGGGCGGCGTGTGAAAGCAATCCGCAGCCGCGCCCGGGTTGCCGATGAACGGCGTCGCCACCGGTTTGACGTGATCGCTCCCCGCCATTGCCGAGGGAACCTCCGGCATCGACAACGCAGCGGCGAGATCGGCAATCGGCTGCTGTTGGCCTTCTTCGGCCAGGCGGAAGGTGCCGTAGTGGATTCCCAGTGCATGCTCGGCGCCGAGCGTGCGCCAGGCTGCCACGGCCTCGGCGGGATTCATGTGTACCGGCTGCATGAACCATCGCGGCAGGTAGGCGCCGATCGGCAGCAGGGCCAGGCGCAAATTGGGGAAGCGCGCGGCGATGGCCGCGAAGTGGGGACCGAAGCCGGTATCGCCGGCGAAGAAAACGGCCCCGCCCGGCGCTTCGACGACATAGCCGAGCCACAAGGTGCGGTTGCGATCGAACAGGCCGCGCGAGGTCCAGTGCTGGGCCGGCACACCGGTCACATGGACGCCCGGGGCTAGCGCGTGGCTTTGCCACCAGTCGGTTTCCACCACCCCGCCGATGCCCGCGGCTTCCAGCGTCCCCCGATTGCCCAGGCCGACGAAGATGCGCGGCCGGTCGCGTTCCCACAAGCGCTTGAGCGTCGGCAGGTCCATGTGATCGTAGTGGCTGTGGCTGACCAGCACCGCATCGATGCGCGGCAAGTCCTCGAAGCGCAACCCGGCCGGCCCATGGCGGTCCGGACCGGCAAAGGAGAACGGGCTGGCCCGGTGCGACCAGATGGGGTCGGTCAGGATGTTCACCCCGGCGGTCTGAATCAGCACGGTGGCGTGATTCACGGGGGTGACCCGCAGCGCGGCGCCGGCAACGCGCGGCAGGGGAGGCGGGCCGGGCGGCTGGTCCGTCCAATCGTCCCAGTGCCCCGGGTCGCGCTGCACCAGCCATTCGACGTAGTCGGTCAGATGACGCTCGCGCGGGATGGCCATGTGAAATCGCCGGCCGTCGAAGTGATCGCTGACCGGTCCCGAATGGCCGCTGCCGCCGAGCGCCGCGCCCAGATACAGCAGCGCAATCGCCGCTGCCAGCAGCAAGCCGCGGATCATGGCAAGGGTCGCTCGGCGCTCATGACCGGCAGTCTAGCAGCATCGGGCAGCGGCCTCCCGGCGCAGCCACCGTCGCGCGGCTTGACAGGGCGGGATGCGAGGCTGAAAATTCCGCCCCTGCGCGGACTGCGCAGACCGGAAGATCGTGGCTAGGTAGCTCAGCCGGTTAGAGCGCATCACTCATAATGATGAGGTCGGCGGTTCGAGCCCGCCCCTAGCTACCACATCTCCCCGAAAGCGGCCTTGGCGCCGCTTTTTCTTTGTCTGACCCTCGGCGATCAGAACGGCTTGGTCACGGCCAGCAGCACGATCGCGACCAGAAACAGCGACGGTACCTCGTTGATCCATCGGTAGAAGCGGGCGCCGTGGCGCGCCGTCCCCCGCGCCAGCGACTGCGTCAGCCGCCACAGATAAACGTGATAGCCCACCAGAAGCGCGACCAGGGTCAGCTTCAGGTGCAGCCAGCCGTTGCCCGAGTAGGCCTGCCAGGCATAGGCCACCAGCAGCCAGATGCCGAACAGGGCCGTGCCGACCGCGCCGATGGTCATCATCACGAACAGCCGGCGCTCCATGAGCGCGAACCGCTCGCGCTCCGCCGCCGTGACCGCATCGCAGTGATAAACGAACAGGCGCGGCAGGTAAAATAGACCGGCGAACCAGGTCACCATGAAGATCACATGGACGGCCTTGACGGTGAGCATGCGGCGTGAGCTCCTGCACAATTGGGGGCGGCAGCGGATATCCGGCTGCGATCATGGCAAGCGGCTCACCGCCTCGCAAGCGGGTCATCGAATCCTGGCACAACGGGAGAACACAGTGATTTCAGCGGGCATCGTGGGCGGAACCGGATACACCGGCGTGGAATTGTTGCGCCTGCTGGCGAATCACCCCGAGGCGCGGGTCGACTGCATCACCTCGCGCGGCGCGGAAGGCACGCCGGTCGCCGACCTGTTCCCCAGCCTCTACGGGCGGTGCGATCTGGCCTTCAGCGGGATGGACGTCGATCGGTTGTCGCAGTGCGATGTCGTCTTCTTTGCGACGCCGCACGGCGTTGCGCTCGAGATGGCCGGCGCCTTGCTGGCCGCCGGCAGCCGGGTGGTCGATCTGTCCGCCGATTTCCGGCTTCCCGACGCCGATCTCCTGGCACGCTGGTATGGGCTCACGCCGCCGGACTCCGCTGTCTTCGGGCAGGCGGTGTACGGCCTGCCGGAGGTCCATCGCGAAGCGTTGCGCTCGGCGCGGCTGGTGGCCAATCCCGGCTGCTACCCCACGGCCGTCCAGCTCGGCTTGCTGCCGCTGTTGGAGCAGGATCTCGTCGATCCCGCCCGCCTGATGGCCAGTGCGGCCAGCGGTGCCAGCGGCGCCGGACGCGCCGCCAAGGTGGACAGCCTGCACTGCGAGGTCGCCGAAAACTTTCACGCCTATGGGGTCGCCGGTCACCGCCATCTGCCCGAGATCGAGACGCAGCTCGAGCGGGCCACGGGCCGGCCGGTGGCGCTCACCTTCGTGCCGCATCTGGCGCCGATGAACCGTGGCATCCATGCCACCCTGTTCGCCACGCTGCGGGAACCCGTCGAGGAATCCGCGTTGCAGGCGATATTTGCCGCGCGCTATGCCGATGAGCCCTTCGTGTCGGTCCTGCCGGCCGGCAGGCATCCGGCCACGGCCAGCGTGCGCGCCGCCAACACCTGTCAGCTCGCCGTCTTCCGTCCGCAAGGCCGCGATACCGTCGTGGTCCTGGCCGTGATCGACAACCTGGTGAAGGGCGCAGCCGGGCAGGCGATCCAGAACATGAACCTGATGTTCGGCCTGCCGGAAACGATGGGTCTGGAAGGTGGCGCCGTCGCGCCGTGACGACAACGGCCCCGTGCGCAAAAAGGCCTCCGGCGCGCGAACTTCAGCCGCCTCGTCTGGTACTGACCGATCGGAATGTGATATTGATTGGTCGATGATCACGGCAAGGGTCGCGCGGCTTCGGTGAGAACCGGGGACGGCCCGCTTTTCCGTGAACTCCGGATTTTCTTTCGATATCCGATCGTTCCAAAGCGCCCCGGACGGGGGTATCCCGGCGGGTTATCCGTAAAGCTTGAGAAGGAGTTCAAGCGATGAATTTCAAGTTTTCCCAGGATCAGGACATGATGCGCGACTCGGCCAAGCGCCTGCTGGCCGACCTGTCGACCTACACCGCGGTCCACAAGATCCTCGATTCCGACGCCACCCACGACGCCAACCTCTGGAAGCAGATGGCCGAGGCCGGCTGGCTGAGCACCGCCATCCCCGAGGAATACGGCGGCGCCGGCATGGGGTATCTGGAACTGGCCGTGCTGGCCGAGGAAATGGGCAAGGTGCTGGCCTGCACGCCGTTTGCCTCCTCCATCTACTTCGCCGCCGAGCTGATCAAGGCGGCGGGCTCCGAATCCCAGAAGACGACTTACCTGCCCAAGCTCGCCATGGGCGAGTCCATCGCGACCGTCGCCTATGCCGAAAAAGGCCGCATCGACGCCGGCGGCGTGCAGGTCAAGGCCCAGGGCGGCAAGCTGACCGGCACCAAATCGCCGGTGGCCGACGGCCTCTGTGCCGATCTCGCCATCGTCTCGGCACGCGATGATCAGGGCGTGTCGCTCTATCTGGTCGACCTCGCTGCCGGCGCCGTGAGCCGCGAATCGGTCGCCACCATGGACCGCACCCGCAAGCAGGCGCGGCTCACCTTCAACGGCGCCCCCGGCGAATTGCTGGGCCAGGCGGGCCAGGGCGGCGCCCTGCTCGACCAGGTGTCCTACAAGGTCGCGGCCCTGCTCGCCTTCGAACAGGTGGGCGGCGCGCAGAACGCACTGGAGATGGCCACCCAGTACGCCAAGGAACGCTATGCCTTCGGGCGGCCGATCGGCTCCTTCCAGGCCATCAAGCACCGCATCGCCGACATGTTCGTGAAGGTCGAGATGGCCCGTTCCAGCGCCTACTACGCAGCCTGGGCGCTGGAGAGCGCGCCGGACAAGCTGCAGCAGGCGGCCAGCGCGGCGCGCGTGATGGGCATCGACGCCTACGGCTTCGCCGCCCAGGAAAACGTCCAGATCCACGGCGGCATCGGGTTCACGTGGGAAGCCAATCCCCATCTCCACATGAAGCGCGCCAAGCATCTGGAGAGCCTGCTCGGCGGCGGCATCGTCTGGCGCGAGCGGCTGATGCGCAGCATGGAAGCGGCGGCCTGATCGGGCGCGCCATACGGATCTGGAATCTTCAGGAGGATAGGGAACATGGATTTCAACGATACCCCGCAGGAAGCGGAATTCCGCGCCGAAGCCAACCGCTGGCTGTCCCAGAATGCCAAGCCCCGCAGCGAATCGGGCAACATGATGAGCATGTTCGCCGAATCCGAGGGCGGCGATCTGCGCGGTGAAGCCGAATGGAAGATGGTGCGTGATGCCCAGGCGTGGCAGCGCAAGAAGGCCGACGGCGGCTGGGGCGTGATCACCTGGCCGAAGAAGTTCGGCGGCCGCGGCGGCAACATCATGCAGAGCGTGATCTGGGGACAGGAAGAGTCGAAATTCGAGACCCCGGCCAACATCTTCATGATCGGCATCGGCATGGCCGGTCCCACCATCATG
>JAJXTQ010000015.1 GCA_021783685.1 Pseudomonadota bacterium
CTCGTTGTACTTGCTGGACAAGGCGCCCATGGCGTCGAACATGAACGCCATGGTCCAATGCTCTTCCTCCGAGCCGCCGGCGAAGACGATGTCCTGCTTGCCGAGTTGGATCTGTTCGACCGCGTTGCCGATGCAGTGCGCGCTGGTGGCACAGGCGGAGCTGATGGCGTAGTTGATGCCTTTGATGCGGGCGCCGGTGGCCAGGCAAGCCGAGACGCCGCTGCACATGGCCTTGGTGACCATGTAGGGTCCGACGCGCCGCACGCCCTTGGCGCGTGCCGTGTCGATGCCTTCCAGAATGCTCTCGTGAGAGGCGCCACCGGCGCCGACGATGAGCCCCGTGCGCAGATTCGACACCAGATCCGCCGGCAGGCAGGCATCGGCGATCGCTTCCTGCATCGCCAGCCAGGCATAGGCATGGCCATTGGCCATGAAACGCAGCAGCTTGCGGTCGATGAGTTCAGCCACATCCAGACGAATCGATCCCGCCACCTGGGAGCGCAGGCCCTGCTCGGCATATTCCGGCTGGTAGCGGATGCCGGAGCGGCCGGCACGCAGGCTGTCCAGCACTTCTGCCTTGTTGTTGCCGATGCTGGAGACGATGCCCAGACCGGTTACCACGACGCGTTTCATCAGTATCCTTCCTCCGCGGTGACGTTGCTCGGATCCACGGCGTATCAGAAGTTGGCTGTGGAGGTGAACAGGCCTGCCCGCAGGTCTTTGGCGGAGTAAATCTCGTGTCCATCCACACTGAGTGTGGCATCGCCGATGCCCATGACCAACCGCCTCAGGATGACCCGTTTCAGATCCAGTGTATAGGTCACCCTTTTGGCGGCAGGAAGGACCTGTCCCGTGAACTTGACTTCGCCGACACCCAAGGCGCGTCCGCGGCCGGGTGCGCCCAGCCAGGCGAGGTGAAAGCCCATCAACTGCCACATCGCGTCCAGACCCAGACAGCCGGGCATGACCGGATCGCCTTGAAAGTGGCACTGGAAGAACCAGAGGTCCGGGCGGATGTCGAGTTCGGCCACGACCTGACCTTTGCCGTATGAGCCGCCGTCCTCGCTGATGTGCGTGATGCGGTCGAACATCAGCATCGGTGGCAGCGGGAGCTGGGCATTTCCGGGACCGAACATCTCGCCTCGGCCGCAGGTCAACAGATCTTCGAGATCCAGTGAAGCAGGTCTCACAATGGGCTCCAATAGGCGCTCATCCCCGTCTGGAGGCGGGGTAAAAGGGCCTGATGATTGTCCACCTCGAGCGACAAATCAAGCGGTGGGCGGGTTTGATTGTTGATCGGCATCCGGCAGAATCAGGGAGCAAGCCGTTCCAGTGACCAGGTGTGATCCGTCCGGCACTGATAGGCCAATCGATCATGCAGCCGGTCTGGCCGGGCTTGCCAGAATTCGAACCGCAAGGGAACAAGGCGGTATCCACCCCACTGCGGCGGACGCGGAATGGCCTGACCATCGAACTCGTGCGTAAAACGGTCGAGTCGGCTCTCGAGATCCTTGCGCCCCTGCAACACCCGGCTTTGCGGAGACGCCCAGGCGCCCAGCTGGCTCCCGCGTGGCCGCGAGCTGAAGTACGCATCCGACTCGGCCGGATCCGCGCGCTCCGCACTGCCTTCGATGCGCACCTGCCGGAGTTGGGCCGGCCAGTAGAACAGCAATGCGGCAGACGGGTTGTGGGCGAGTTCTTCGCCCTTGCGGCTTTCATAGTGGGAATGGAAAACGAAGCCGTTTTCATCGAAGTGCTTGAGCAGCACGATGCGTGCGCTGGGACGCCCATCGACACCGACGGTTGCCAGCGCCATGGCGTCCGGTTCGGGCGGGTGCAGCGGATGTGCGGCCGCATACCATTCCCGGAACAAGCCCCACGGTTGGGCGGGCGCCGTATCTTCGTCGAGTGCGCAAAGCTGTGTGGTCAATGGAACGTCCATCTGACGGGAACAGGCGGGGACCGCTCCCCGCCTGCAGGAACTGGACTCAAGCCGGCTCGAAGACCGGAAAATGGCGCCCCTTGGGCAATTCTTCCCAGGAGACCTTGACCTTCATGCCGACTTTGACGTCTTCCAGGGGGCAGTTGACGACATTGGTCATCATCCGCACGCCTTCGGTGAGTTGCACGATGGCGACGACGTAGGGGACGCGGGCCCCCATGGCCGGATTGCCGGGCTTGCGCATGACACTGAAGGCGTAAACCTCCCCCAGGCCCTGAGATTCTCGCCACTCCACCGCGCCCGTCTTGGGCGAGATCACCACAGCCTCACGGGGGTAGTGATAGTAGCGCTCCGACTCCGGGCTGTACTGGAGCATCAGCTTCTTTTCTTCGGTCGCCTTCCAGAACGGTTCGGCGTGGGGCGAGGTGCCCATCATCATGCGACTCATAGCGTTTCCTCCGTACCCAGGACCACAGTGGAGCAGGCCGACAGGACTCCGCCCACGCCGTGCGCCACGGCCAGCTTGGCGTCGGGCACCTGCCGCGGACCGCCTTCGCCGCGCAACTGCTTGGTGGCTTCCACCAGCAGGAACATGCCGTACATGCCCGGGTGGGTATAGGAGAGGCCGCCGCCGTTGGTGTTGGTCGGCAGTGCGCCGCCGGGGCCGAGCTTGCCGTCTTCCACGAAGCGGCCGCCTTCCCCCTTGGGACAGAAACCCATGTCTTCCAGCGACATCAGCACGGTGATGGTGAAGGAATCGTAGGTCATCACCAAGTCGATGTCCTTCGGCGTCACGCCGGCCATGTTGAAGGCCTTGGGCGCGGAAACGGCGCCGGGGGTGACGGTCAGCTCGGGCATTTCCGAGATCATCATGGCGTGGTCGTGGTGGGTGCCGGCACCCAGAACGTATACGGGTTTCTTCTTCAGGTGACGGGCCCGTTCGGCGCTGGTGATGACCACCGCGCCGGCGCCGTCGGTGACAAGGCAGCAGTCATAGCGATGCAGCGGGTCGCAGACCAGCGGAGAATTGAGCACGTCCTCGATGCTCATCGGCTCCTGATAGCGCGCGCGCGGGTTCATCTGCGCCCACTTGCGGGTCGACACGGCGATCTGCGCGAGCTGCTCGGACGTCGTGCCATAGAGATGTTGATGGCGGCTGGCGGCGAGAGCATAGGCGCCTGCGGGCAGCATCAGGCCGGCCGGCATCTCCCATTCCAGGAAAGGCGGCGGGTTCTTGCGGTCGAAGGCGTTCATCATGGCGGCCATGCCGCCCGTCAGGCCGCCCTTCGAGCGCGGTGTCTGGGCATAGACCGAGACCGCGACTTCGCACAGGCCGAGCGCGATGGCTGCTGCCGCGTGCTCGACGTGGACCTCGAAGCTCGAGCCGCCGGTCATGGTGCTGTCGGTATAGCGCGGGCGAATGCCCAGATGCTCGGCCAGCTCCAGACTGGGCATCATCATGCCGGTACAGAACAGGCCGTCCACATCGGACAGCTTGAGTCCGGCGTCTTCCAGCGCGGCGTGGATGACTTTGACTTCGAGCTCGCGCTCGGTCAGATGAAGCTCGCCGGTGGGCGAGACCTCATCCGCGGCGCCGACGATTGCCGCCTTGCCCCGCAGATACCTCGTATCGTAGGCCATCGTTTCCTAGTCCCTTTGGGTGGATTGACTTCCCTGTGGCCGGCGCCGCGATTCCACGAACAAAGCATTGGAAGCACGTTGGCGTATGCGCGACGTTACACCCAGGATCAACGGCGCAGGCTAGGAGATTCGATCCTTAAACGCAAGAGGACAATTGCCCGCCTTGAGGGCCGATCTGAACGCGCGTCAGATGGCGATCCAGCGATCGACCGACCCACGCCGAGGACGAGGACTGTTAGAATCGTGAGACTCGCGGCCGATGGACAGCTGACGTGACAGGGGAGATGACTTCACAGGCCTCGCTTCCCGACCTGAGGCCTCAGTTGCCGGCCTTGGAGGCCGCCGTGGATCAGGCATTGGCCCGTGCCCGTGCCCGCGGCGCCGATGCCGCCCAGGCCCAGGTCGGACTGCGCGTGGGATACTCGGTTGGCGTGCGCGGCGGCGATGTCGAGACCTTGGAGCACGAGCGCGATCGCGGCTTGGGGGTCACGGTCTACTTTCGCGGTCGCAAGGGCGGCGCGAGCACGACGGACCTGCGCCCCGAAGCGATCGCAGCGGCCGTCGACGGCGCCTGCGATCTGGCGCAACATACCGAGGCCGATCCGGCTGCCGGTCTTCCCGAGCCGGACCTGATGGCCTGGAAGGCGCTCGACCTCGACCTCTACCATCCTTGGGACATGACCCCTGCGCGCGCCATCGAGCGGGCGCTGGCGATGGAAGCCGCTGCCCTGGCGGTGGACCCCCGTCTGCAGCAATCCGAAGGCGCGGGGCTGCAGACCGGGCTGGGGGTCTCGGTGCTGGGCAACAGCCTTGGATTTCGGGGAATACGCTGCGGGTCATCACATGGCATGGGGCTGGGGCTCATTGCGCAGGCGGACGGCCAGATGCAGCGCGAGGGCTGGTACGAGAGCGTGCGCAACGCCGAGTATCTGCCTGCGGCCGAAGCCGTGGGGCGGCGTGCTGCCGAGCGGGCCTTGGCTCGCCTGGGCGCACGTACCCTTTCGACGCGCCGCGCGCCGGTACTGTTCTCCCCTGAGGTGGCCCGCGGCCTGATCCGTCATCTGGTCGGAGCGGTCAGCGGCGGGGCGCTGTACCGTCAGATGAGCTTTCTGCAGGATATGTTGGGGCAGCAGATCCTGAGTCAGGGGCTGCATATGCACGAACGGCCGCACCTGCCTCAGGCCATGGCCAGCGCCGCCTTCGATGGCGAAGGGGTGGCCACGGCGGCGCGCGACCTGGTCCGGGATGGCGTGCTCACGCGCTATGTGCTCGACAGTTATTCCGCGCGCCGCCTGGGGCGGCAGTCGACCGGCAATGCGGGCGGCGTGCACAACCTGATCGTCGAACCTACGGGTCACGGTGGTGAAGCCGAACTGTTGCAGATGCTGGACACCGGCCTGTGGGTCACCGAGGTGATGGGGCAGGGGGTGAATCTCGTGACCGGCGATTATTCGCGCGGGGCCGCGGGTTTCTGGGTCGAGCATGGGCAGGTCGTCCACGCCGTGGACGAAGTCACCATTGCCGGGAATCTGGCGGATCTGTATCGCCAGATCGTGGCGACGGGGACGGATCTCGACGCCCGCGGCAGCATCCATTGCGGATCGATCCTGATCGAGTCCATGACGGTGGCTGGATCGGCCTGACATCAACCGTCTTCGGGCTGCTCGCACGGCTCACGAACGAGGCGAGCCCGCGCGTTTGCGCCGGGTCTCGGCGGCTGCCCGAGACGCCGGCTGCCGAAAAAACGGCGGCGCACGCAGGCATGGTGCGATCGACTGGTGGGCGCGGTCCTCGAGGAATTTCTCTGCATCGGGAGGTCGGTAGTCGATGGAGCTTTATACCTATCATCGCAGCGTCGCGGCGCACAGAGTGCGCATCATACTGAATATAAAGGGTCTGCCCTGCGACTATCGATTCGTCGACATCGCCGGGGACAAGCTGCAGCGTTACCAGTTTCGTGCACTGAACCCGCAGGGATTGGCGCCGGTGCTGGTGGATGACGGTCATGTCATCACACAGTCGATGGCCATCATGGAATATCTGGAGGAGCGCTGGCCCACCCGGTCGGTGCTGCCCAAGGACAGTCTCGGTCGCGCGCGGGTGCGCGCCTTGGCGCAGCTGTTTGTGTCGGACATCCAGCCGTTGCACAACCTGCGCGTCCTGCGTTATCTGCGCAACCGGCAGGGCCAGGACGATGCACAGATCAAACAGTGGTCGGCGTACTGGATCGCAGAAGGATTGATGGCGGTGGAGCATCTGCTCGCGAGCGGCGGCGAGACCGGCGCTTACTGCCACGGCGATCACCCGACGATCGCCGATGCCTGCCTGATTGCGGAAGTGCACGAGGCGATCGAACAGGGCGTGGATCTGTCCGAATTTCCCATGGTGCGGCAGATCTATGCTTCCTGCATGACACTGGCGGCGTTCCAGGCCGCCGCCCCCGAGACGCAGCGGGATGCGGCCGGGTTGACGGCGTCCGTCGGGATATAGGCCGGCTCGCGGCGCGCCCCGTAGCGCCGCTTGGACGGGGCCGCCTTGTTTGCGCCCTGCGCCGATATCAGGAACTTTGCATCGTGCCGGCCGCGGTCACGGGAAGGGTTGCGCCGGCATTCGTGAAACGCATCACGCCGTCTTCGACTGCCCCGAACCTGAGGCTCACGATGTCGCGCGCGTAGTTCTGGTAGAGCTTCCAGGGGGCCTTGGAGCCCTGCTTGGGAAACTTGTCGATGGCGCGCTGAATATAGCCGGACGAGAAGTCCACGAAGGGCAGCTCGGTCAGGTCCGGATCGGTGTTGTGCGGCGTGCAGAAACGATATCCATGCCGTTCCATGTGGTTGATCAGGCGACAGACGTAGAGGCTGGTGAGATCGCACTTGAGCGTCCAGGACGCATTGGTGTAGCCCGTGGCCTGGGCCAGATTGGGCACATCCTTGAACATCATGCCCTTGTAGGTGATGCTCCGGCCGGGTTCCCAGGCCTGTCCGTCGAGGCTGAACGTCACGCCGCCCAGGGGGATGAGGTCGAGCCCCGTCGCCGAGACGACGATGTCTGCTTCGATCGTCCGGCCGGACTTGAGGCCGATGCCGGTTTCCGTGAAGCCATCGATGTGATCGGTGACGATTTCCGCGCGCCCTGATCGGATGGCCTTGAACAGGTCGTTGTTGGCCGCGATGCAAATCCGTTCTTCCCACGGGTTGTAGCGTGGGTTGAAGTGAACGTCGACATCGCAGGCATCGCCCAGTTGATGGCGCATGTGCAGGCGCAGGGCCTTGCGGACGAGCGTGGGCCAGCGTCTGGAGATCTGGAAGAACAGGGTCGCCAGCCAGACGTTCTTGAAGCGGTTGACGGCCGAGCCGATCGGGCCCGGCAGCAGCAGGCGAAAGGCTTCGGTCAGCGGATCCCAGTCGGGCAGGCCGATGACATAGGTGGGTGAGCGCTGCAACATGGTCACGTGAGCCGCCTTTTCCGCCAGCGCGGGGACCAGCGTGACGGCGGTGGCGCCGCTGCCGATGACGACGACGCGCTTGCCCGAGTAGTCCAGATCCTCCGGCCATTGCTGCGGATGGATCAGTGTGCCCCCGAATCGCTCCTGGCCGGGAAACTGCGGCATGTAGCCACCGTCGTAGCGGTAGTAGCCGCTGCACATATAGAGGAAGTTGCAGGTGTAGCGGACGAGCTCGCCTTGGGCCTGCGCTTCCACGGTCCAGCAGGCATCCTTGCTCGACCAGCTGGCGTGTGTCACCGAATGGCCGAAGCGGACGTGGCGGTCCACCTGGTGTTCCTGCGCCGTTTCGCGGATGTAGTCGCGGATCAGGGGTCCCGGCGCGATGGCCTGGCGATGATTCCAGGGGCGGAACGGGAAGCCCAGTGTGTACATGTCGGAGTCCGAGCGCAGTCCCGGATATCGAAACAGATCCCAGGTTCCGCCAATCGCCTGCCGCCCTTCGAGGATCGCATAGGATTTCTGCGGGCAATGCTCGTTCATGCGCGCGCCCGCGCCGATGCCCGAAAGACCGGCGCCGACGATCAGGACGTCGAAGTGTTCCATGGTTCAGACCCCTCGCCACCATCGGCACGGTGTCGGGCGCCCGCAAGTGCCCGCGCCGACGAGAAATGTTGGTTTACAGCGGGACATCGGCCGATGTCCAGCGCAGACGGACGCTCTCTCTAGAGAAGTACAGCGTACAAGTCCTTGCAAGTGCGCGATGCCTTGAAGATCGGTTCCTGTCGCGGAAAGGCAAAATGCTTACAGCAAAATCAGTCGCGGTCACGGCCACCGGCGTCTGGGCCATCTACAATCGATCAGCAAGATCCGCGCGGGCCAGTAAACGCTTGGCGTGCCCGTCCGGACTCAATCAACAACGAAAGCAATCGTCCTGACTGCGGCATGGACCCGTCAGGGGGAGGAGGATGTCATGGACATGATTTCATCGACGCAAAAGGTTGCGCCGCCGGAGGAACACAGCATCGAGCCCCGGCCGGTGCGGTTCAACATCACGGACGCAAGTCCGCGCCACTGGTTCGACAACGATCCGTTCCGGACGCAGTTTTTCAATGCGCTCTTCACGACTTTTCCGCCCGGCGAGAATTTTTTTGTCCGCAGCGTGGTGCATTATCGCGACCGCATCACCGATCCGGTGCTCCTGAAGCAGATCAATGCCTTCGCGGGGCAAGAAGGCACGCACGCGAGTTCGCATCAGGATCATCTGGACATCCTTTCCCGTCAGGGGTACACGAGCCTCGAACGGGAAAATCGCTACATCATCGATCCTTTCCTCAAGCTGGCCAACCGGATCGCACCCAAGCTCTCGCTGGCACTGACCGTGGCGCTGGAGCACTTCACGGCGATGCTCGCCCATCAGGCCATCGCGCGCTCGGACCTCTTTCGCGATCAGGCACACGAAGACTTCAAGCCGCTGATGGAATGGCACGCCGCGGAGGAGATCGAGCACAAGGCGGTGGCGTTCGACGTCTACCAGCAAGTCGATGGCAGTTACCGGCGCCGCATCGGCGCGATGATCGGTGCGACCATCTTCATGGTCGTGCTCTTGGTGCCGATGCGCATGAGCCCCTTGCTGTACCGGGACGGCGTGTTGTTCAACTGGCGTACCTGGCGCGACGGCCTGTCGTTCCTCTACGGCAAGCAAGGCATCTTCCGCATGCCCTGGAACCACTACAAGCAGTTCTACCGGCGCGACTTTCATCCGTGGGACGTGCAGGATTTCGACCTGATCCGTCCCTTCCGTGACGAGTATCAAAGCGGTCTGTGGCTTGAGGCGAGCCGGGTCAAACGCGTGGCCTGACGGACGTTTCGGTCGCGGCCGGCCGGGCGCCGGCCGCTTCCTCCGCACGCCCGGACGCATTGATGCGCCCGGGCTTTCTCGCCACGAGCGACATCACGCTTCCAGGGACTTTCACGGATGAAACCCCGTTTCAAATGGCTGTCGTCGGCGGTGGCGCTCGCGCTGGTCGGTGCCGGTGTCTACGTCTGGACCGATTTGCAATCGGCGCCGGTCTGTCTTGGCGAGGCGGCCGCGCACGACCCGCGGGCGCCCATCGTGCTGAGCGGTTGGGGCTTTGACCCGGGCAACACGCGGGCGGTCCCGGAGGCGGCACAGGGCATGGGACCGCAGGAGTTGCCCCGCCTGGCCTTGCAGTGGGCTTTCCGTTTCCCGTGGTGGACCAACAAGGCGCGCTCCCAGCCGGCCGTGACGGCCGACACGATTTATGTCGGTAGCCAGCGGGGATGGGTTTATGCGCTGAACCGGTGGGTCGGTTGCGTGCGCTGGAAAACCTTCGTCGGCGCCGAGGTGCGCACGGGCATGGTTCTCGGCGAGGCGGGTCCGGACGGCGAGCGCCTGCTGTTTTTCGGCGACTTCAACGGCAACGTCCATGCGCTCGATGCCGGGACCGGTGTGCGCCGGTGGAAGGCGGCCGTCGACGTCCACCGGCTGGCCACCGTGACCGGCACGCCCGCGTTGCATGCAGGCCGCCTGTATGTGCCGGTCTCGTCCATCGAGGTCGCGGTGCCGGCGTTGCCCGTTTACCCCTGCTGCACTTTCCGCGGATCGGTTCACGCCTTCGACGCGGCGACGGGCGCGAGCCTCTGGCAGACCTTCACCACCGAACCAGCCACGCCGCAAGGCCGAAACGGGCTCTTCGTCCAGCGCTGGGGACCCTCGGGCGCGCCGATCTGGAGCGCGCCGACCATCGACGTCGCCCGCGGACGACTTTATGTAGGGACAGGCGAGAACTACAGCCAGCCCACCAATGCGCTGAGTGACGCGATCCTTGCGCTGGATCTCGACGACGGCCGCATCCTGTGGTCGCGCCAGTTCACGGCCAAGGATGCGTGGAACATGAGCTGCATCCTGCCGGGCGGCATCAACTGTCCGGAGAACGCCGGGCGCGATCTGGATTTTGGCGCCTCACCCGTGCTGGTTCGTGGTGACGACGGTCGGGAGGTGCTGGTGGCGGGGCAGAAATCCGGCATGGTCTATGGCATCGATCCCGAAGATGGCGCCATGCGCTGGTCACGTCGTCTGGGTCGTGGTGGACCTTTGGGCGGCGTGCACTGGGGCCTTGCGGCGCGCGACGGGCGAGTGTTCGTGCCCATCTCCGATTACCTGAAGCCCATCCCCGGTCTGAAGGCGCCCCAGCCGGAGGATCCCGCGTTGCCCAAGGCGCCGGGGCTCTACGCGCTGGATGCGGCGACCGGGGAGCTGCGCTGGGCAACGCCGGCGCGGCCTGCATGCGCAGACGCCGAGCAGTGCTATCCGGGGCTGTCGGCAGCCCTCACCGCCTTGCCGGAACAGGTTGTCGCCGCGACGCTCGATGGGCGGGTGCAAGCCTATGACAGTGTTTCAGGTGAGCTGCGCTGGGAGAGTCCGACGGCCCGCGGGTTCCGGGCCGTGGACGGGCGATCGGCCCACGGCGGCGCAATCGACGCCGGTGGCGCGATCGTGGCCGGGTCGCAACTGATCGTCAATTCGGGCTACGGCTTGTTCAGTCAGGCGCCCGGCAACGTGCTTCTGGTCTACGGGCCACCGCATGCGCCCCCGGCAAGTCCGGCGTACGGGGAAAAGGAGTAATGAAATGAGAATCCTGATGGCGATCCTGCTGCTGGGGATGCTGATCCACGGCTTGCGGACTTGGCTCGTGCGGCGGCCATTGCCCGCCGTCAACCATGAGCCATTCGAGGGCACGCTCGAGCGGGTCAACGAGTCGATCGTGGCCTGCCGCGCGGCAAGCTCGTCGCCCCATCGCAGCGTCATTGCCATCCACGGGTTTCTCGAGGACTTCCGCTATTTCACGGCGCTCTACCGCGATCCGTCCATCGAGTTGGTTCTCGTCAACAACAGCGGCTACCACTGTCCCGTGATCGGGCGATCTCCCGATCTCGCCTCCTGGGGTGAGGCAACCAATCCCTACGCCGTGGGCAGCATCGAGCATGACGCCTTTGTGTTCAATCTGGCCTTGATGCACCGGGTGACTGGCCAGCGCGTGCGGGCCCATGGGCATTCTCGCGGCGGCGCGGTCATCCTCGAGGCGGCACGGCAGAACCCCGCGCTGTTTCGGGACGTCGAGGTGATCCTCGAAGCCCCGGTGCTGCCCGGCGGACAGGGACATCCCCTGCTGGAGCTGGCCTTCTCGGCGCCGGGCCGCTACCTGTTGCCGATCACCTTCACGCTGCTGCGCCAGATCGACGTCGTACGCTTCGGCGGATTCGTCTTCGCCCCCCTGACGCCGCGCAAGGTGGAGTTGGTGCGTGGCCTCTATTTTTCGCCCAAGACCTTCCGCATCGTGCTGGAAAACCTGATTTCCATGCGGCAGTGGATCGCCGGCCACGACCGATCCATCTTCGCGAACATCCTGAACGGGACCATCCTCGTCGGCGCCAGCGATCGCGTGCTCGATCGCCCCTCCATGCTCCGCAGCGCGCGGACGGCCGGGTCTGGATGGCGGGTGGTCGAGACCCGTGGCACCAGTCATTTCGTGTCCCTGGATCAGCCGGATACGGTGCCGGCCTTGTCGGCATTGTGACCGGGTCGACCGCGTAGGCGGTCCGTCTCGATCGGTCGGCGCCCGGCGTTGCGCGTCATCCGGGCTTCCCAGCGCCGGATCTTGATTTCAGTCATGGGCCGCGCCGCGGCCTGCTGCGTAGACTGACATCCCCGATGGGGTTCATTGGCGGACGCTATGGGAGTAGAATTTCGTCTCCCCATTGAACGTCTGTTCAGGGATTGTGTGGAGCGGCCGATTCATTTAAATTTGTGCCGTTATCGCCTCAGGCGGAAGGTGGACGGGAGCGCCCCCAACCTTCCGGCAAGTATTGATAAAAACAATAACATTCGGCTGAATGATCAGGCAGTCCTCCGGTCGAGCGGATCGCTCACTTCAGACTTCCACTGGATCGACCCTGATCATGCGTGAATGTGTGGCCACCGCCGACTGGTCGAACAGTCGATCAGGTCCACGGAAGGCGCGGGAATTCCGACATTTTTAGCGGCAACTGGAGTTCGAAGGAAATGAATACCACGACGGGAGCATATGGCACGGGGGCGGCGCCGGACACCGCAGGCCCGCCGACGAAGTCGGCCGTGCGCAATGTCCAGGAGCAGATGGCGGCCTGGAAGAACATCGACTACACCCTGATTCCGATCTTCTCGATTCTGATCGGCGGCGTCACGGTGTTCCTCATCGCCTTGACGGTGGGCGACTGGGACTACTGGCAGGATTGGCGTGATCGCCGCTATTGGCCGTTGGTGACGCCGTTTTCGCTGATCATTCCGGCTGCGATCTTCAACTACTTCTTCTGGAAGCGATTCCGGTTGCCCATCGGGGCGACGGCGATGATCCTGGGCTACATGTTCGGCGTCTGGGTCAGCCGCTACATGAACTTCCATGTCTTCGCCAATTTTCCGATGAACTTCGTCGCACCCTCGACCTTCATCGGCATGGGAATCCTGCTGGATTGCACGCTCGCGCTCAGCCGCAGCTTCTTCGTCACTGGCCTGGTCGGTGCTTTCCTGTTCGCGATCGTGCTCTACCCGCTGAACTGGATCACCATGGCGCCCTTCCATGTCCCCGTGGAATACAACGGCTACCTCGTGACCGTGGCGGACCTGATGGGCTACCAATATATCCGCACGGCCATTCCGGAGTACGTCCGCATCATCGAGGAGTCGACCTTGCGCACCTTCGGTGAAGCGGTCACGCCGCTCACGGCATTCTTTGCGGGCTTCGTCACCCTCCTGAACTACTACCTGTGGGTGTGGATCGGCTCGTTGCTGACACAGAACCGGTGGCTGACCCGCCTGATCTGAGGTGGGCGCGACGGCCGGGTTGCCGAAGGGTTGGATGAACTGGGTGGCGCGCCTCGCGCGCAGCCTGTGAAATCTTGAAAGGACAACGGATCCAATGACTGCGATCCGTTCATTCGGGGATTGCCGAACATTATGAAGACGATCAGACACATCAGGTTGGACCGTTGGGGCGCCTTGGCACTCGCGCTCTTGATCACGCTGGCCGGGCCCCTCTACAGCCCCGCCGCAGAGGCGCATGGCGAGCGCGCGCAACAAGCCAGTCTGCGCATGCGGACCATGCATTGGTTCGATACCGACATTCAGCCGCGCAAGATCGCGGTGAATGAAACGATCCGGGTGTCGGGGCGTTTCATGCCGTCCAAGTCCTGGCCGGAGCATATCCGATCGGTCGAGGAAACCGCGTTCCTGAACATCGGCGTGCCGGGCCCGGCCTTCGTCCGCGTCGATTCCCGGGTCAATGGGGTGGCCATGATCCGCTCCACCCGCTTCCACCTGGGCGAAACCTATGAGTACGAAGTCTGTCTCAAGGGGC
>JAJXTQ010000374.1 GCA_021783685.1 Pseudomonadota bacterium
GCCTTCTACGTCGGCTGGGATGTCGGCGGGTGGAACTGCGACAAGAACGCGAATAGTCGTGATGCCATCGTCATCCTCGATTCCGGACAGGACGTGGTGGGCAAGCCCTGGCGCGGCAATCTGCGGACGCACATCAACGAGGCTGGCACGGCCGACGAGTGGATCGTGGCGCTGTTCTCCTTGTGCGACGCCCACCGGCCCGATGGCGGCGCGCAGGTTACCCTGGCCATCGACACGCCCCTGGGGTTTTCCGAGGCGTTCGTGCGGCTGGCGACGGGGCTGGAGTGCACCGGGCCGGTGGGCAGCTCCGAGACCAACCCCTACCTGTTCCGGCAGACCGAGCACTATCTGTTTCAGCGGGGCCTGAAGCCCCTGTCGGCCATCAAGGACATGATCGGCAGCCAGGCCACCAAGGGCATGCACATGCTGGCCAAGTTCACTCCCCACTCGGCCGGCTGTGGGGTATGGACGGACGGCGCGGCGCTGACCGCGATCGAGGCCCACCCCTCCGGCTGCAAGGGATCGGCCACGATCAAAGGGCTGCGCAGCCGCTATGCTCCGCTTGGCCACGTGGACAAGGAAGACGCGCTGACCTGCGCCCTGATAGGCTATCTGTTCGCCGAGCAGCGGGAGGCGCTCGCCGGCCCACCTGAAACGGTGCCCGCCAGCGAGGGGTGGATCTGGGTGCCAAGGGATGCCGTTGAACAACCGATAACAGAGGTCAAGAGTTGAAGCGTATCTTCATCAGCAGCGTGCAGAAGGAGTTCGCCCCGGAGCGGGCGGCGCTGCGCGACTGGCTGCGCGGGGATGCGTTGATGCGGCGCTTTTTCGAGCCCTTTCTGTTCGAGGATCTACCGGCGGCCGACCGGCGGGCGGATGCGGTCTACTTGGACCAGGTGGCGAGTTGCGACCTCTATGTCGGCCTGTTCGGCGACGAGTACGGGGCCGAGGATGCCGAAGGCCTGGCGCCGACGGCGCGGGAGTTTGCCGAGGCCACGCGGCTGAACAAGTACCGGCTGATTTTCGTGAAGGGGGCGGATGATGCACGGCGCCACCCCAAAATGCAGGCGCTCATCCGGCAGGCGGGCGCCGAACTGATCCGCCGACGCTTCGGCAGCACGGCGGAATTGGTGGGCGGGTTGTACGCGGCGCTGGTCATGTATCTGGAAGACCAGCAGCTGATCCGCCACGGGCCCTTCGATGCCGCGCCTTGCGCCAACGCCACCTTGGCCGATCTGGACGACGAGCGGATGGCGACCTTTTTGCGCCGCGCGCGCCGGGCTCGGGGTTTCCCGCTGCCGGAGGAGGCGACCACGGCGGAGTTGCTGACCCATCTCAACTTGCTCGACGATGGCCGGCCGACTCACGCCGCCGTGTTGTTGTTTGGCCGGCAGCCGCAGCGATTCCTGATTTCTGCCGAGGTGAAGTGCGCGCACTTCCACGGCACCGAGGTGGCGAAGCCTATCCCTTCCTACCAGGTTTACAAAGGCACGGTGTTTGATCTGGTGGACCAGGCGGTGGATTTCGTCATGTCCAAGATCAACCTCTGGGTGGGCACGCGCGAAGGCGGGCCGCGTGCGCCCGTGGCTTACGAGATTCCGCGCGAGGTGGTCGCGGAGGCCATCGTCAATGCGGTGGCGCACCGGGACTACGCCAGCCATGGCAGCGTGCAGGTGATGCTGTTCGCCGACCGGCTGGAAGTGTGGAACCCGGGGGGCCTGCCGCCGTCGCTGACGCTGGCCCAACTGCGTCAGCCGCACGGCTCGGTGCCGGGCAATCCTCTGCTGGCCGAGCCTTTGTATCTGACCAAGTACATTGAGCGTATGGGCACCGGCACTCGCGACATGATCCGCCGCTGCCGTGAGGTGGGTCTGCGCGAGCCGGAATTTGCTGTCGCGGACGGCTTTGTGACCACGATCTGGCGCAAGCCCGGGGAAGTCACCGGGGAAGTCACCGGGGAAGTCACCGGGGAAGTCACCGGGGAAGTCACCGGGGAAGTCGAGCGGGTGGTCCTGGTGCTGGAGGGCGAGATGAGGCGAGCCGAGATACAGGAGGCGCTGGGACTCCGCCACGAGGATTATTTCCGCGAAGCCTATCTTACGCCCGCTCTGCAGGCCGACTGCGTGGCCATGACGTTGCCGGACAAACCCAGGAGCAGCCGGCAGAAATACCGGCTGACGCCCAAGGGGCTGGCGCTGCGCGCCAAGCTGCTGAAAAAGGGGAGGGCATGAGCCACATCGGCCAGATCGAAAAACGAACACAGGACCGCGTGGTAGCCCTGTTCCGCGACCGGCTGCGCTACGACTACCTGGGCAACTGGATCGACCGCCCCGGCAACGCCAACATCGAGCCGGAGCTGCTGCGCGCCTGGCTGCAGGAGCGGGGCGTGGAAGACGGCCTGATCGGCAAGGCGCTGCATATCCTGACCAAGGAGGCGTCCGACACCAGCAAGCACCTCTACGACCGCAACAAGGCCGTCTATGACCTGCTGCGCTACGGCGTGAAGGTGCAGCCGGGCGCGGGCGAGAACAAGCTCACCGTCTGGCTGATCGACTGGAAGCACCCCGAGAACAACAACTTCGCCATCGCCGAGGAGGTGACGGTCAAGGGCGCCGACGCGAAGGCCAGCACCAAGCGGCCCGATGTGGTGCTGTACGTGAACGGCATCGCCTTGGGCGTGTTGGAGCTGAAGCGTTCCACCGTATCGGTCTCCGAGGGCATCCGGCAGAACCTGGACAACCAGAAGAAGGCGTTTATCCAGCCCTTCTTCTCGACCCTGCAGTGGGTGATGGCCGGCAATGATAGTGAGGGGCTGCGCTACGGCGCCGTCGAAACACCGGAGAAGTATTACCTCAAATGGGTGGAGGACAGCGGCCCCCAGGCCAGCGAGCCCAACCTGCTGGACCGCCACCTGCTGCAGGTGTGCGACAAGGCCCGCTTCCTGGAGCTGATCCACGATTTCGTGGTGTTCGACGCCGGGGTGAAGAAACTATGCC
>JAJXTQ010000375.1 GCA_021783685.1 Pseudomonadota bacterium
CGCCACCATCAAGCTGAGCGATGAACTGCTGCGTCGCACGCGGCAGTTTCTGGCCGCCAACGTGGCGGCGAGCCAAGCCAATTTCCGGCTCCGGATCTACTTCGGCCACACCCCGATCGCGGCGCTCGAAAAACTCGCCAAGAAAATCTTCGAGCTGTACCCGGCGCCCCTCCTGGAAGTCGAGTTCGAGCGCGGTACCCAATGGGCCATCGCCAGTCTGCGCCTGATGGCACTCGGCGAACTGGACGACGCCGGCCAGGACGAATTCGGCGCCGCGCTCGAAGGTTTCAGCAAAAAGATCTGGCGTCAGCCGCGCCGTGAACGCGCCGCGCGCTACGACCTCGCGATCCTGGTCGACCCCCAGGAGCGCTTCCCGCCCAGCAACAAGGGTGCGCTGCAAATGTTCATCAAGCATGCCCGCCTGCTCGGCATCGACGCCGATCTGATCACCATCGACGACGAAGCACGGCTGCTGGAATACGATGCGCTGTTCATCCGGCAGACGACTTCCATCAGCCATCCCACCCTGCGCTTCGCGCAGCGGGCCGCGCGCGCCAACATGCCGGTGATCGACGATCCCGACTCCATCATCCGCTGCACCAACAAGGTGTTCCTGCACGAGCTGCTGACCGCCAACAAGGTCCGCGTGCCGGCCGCCCGCATGCTGTTCGGCGACGAAATGCCGGAGTTCGCCGAACTGCGCGAGCAACTGGGCACGCCGCTGGTGCTGAAAATCCCGGACGGTTCGTTTTCGATGGGCGTCGAGAAAGCCGAGACCGACGCCCAGTATCAGGCTGCGGCCGCGCGCCTCCTGAAACAGTCCGCCGTGGTGATCGTGCAGGAATTCATCGCGACCGATTTCGACTGGCGGGTGGGCGTGCTCGCCGGCCGCGCGATCTTTGCCTGCAAATACTTCATGGCCAAGGGCCACTGGCAGATTTACAACCACGACGCCGCCAGCACGCGCGCCGGCGCCTTCGAGACCGTCGCGGTCCACCGCGTGCCGGCGCCGGTGATTCGCGCCGCGCTGCGTGCCACCGCCCTGATCGGCAACGGCCTCTATGGCGTCGACATCAAGGAGACCGCCATGGGCCCGGTGGTGATCGAAGTCAACGACAACCCCAACATCGACCGCGGTGTCGAGGACACCCTGCTGGGCGAAGAGCTGTATCGCACTGTGATGGCCGAATTCGAGCGCCGCCTGGAGGCCCGCGCCCAACAGCGCGCCGCCTCGTGACCTGGTCAATCCGGCGGGCGGCGCCGGCCGATGTGCCGGGCATCGCGGCGCTGGAGCAGCGCGCGTTCGCCACCGACTGCTTCACTGCGCGCCAGTTGCGCTACCTGATCACCCGCGCACAGGCCACTGCCCTGATCGCCGGCGACGCGGCGGCACCCCTGGGCTACGCGGTCGCGCTGTATCGGCGCGGATCGACCAGCGCCCGCCTCTACACCATCGCGGTGGCGGCGGCGGCGCGCGGCCAGGGCGTGGCGACCGCGCTGGTCGAGGCTCTCGCCGTCGCCGCGCGCGCCCGGGGCTGCACAGCGCTCACGCTGGAAGTGCGCTCCGACAATGGCGCCGCGCATCGGCTCTACCGAAAACTCGGGTTTGTCGAAGCCGGCCGCCTGCCCGGCTATTACGAGGACGGCGCCGAGGCGCTGCGGATGCGCCTGGAACTCGTCAACGCTCCTGCCACCAGCGCGGGTTCAGCCCACCTGGCGCCAAATCTCCGCTAGCGGACGGCGCGGCGACGGCCGCTCCATGGCGCGGGCGGGTTCCGGCAGTCCATCCGGGGTGTCCAGCACACCGATGGCAAAGCCTGCGCACAGCGCGTACTGCTCAGGGTCCATTCCCAGCGCGGCATGCGCCCGGTCCCAGGCAATGCCCGCCATGCCGTGGGTGTAGAGGCCAAGCTGGCGCGCCTGCAGGGTCATCGCCATCCAGGCGGCACCGCTATCGAATACCGCCAGCGCATTGTCGTCGCCATTGCGGGAGAACTTTTTGTCGGCAAACACGAAGCCGAGTACCGCCGCATTGCGCGCCCAGCCCTGGTTGGCCTCGACCAGCAGATCGAGAAAGGTGGCGAAGGATGCCGGCGTCGAGGTCACGAAGCGCCAGGGCTGCTCGTTGTAGCAGGACGGCGACCAGCGCGCGGCATCGAAGATCGTGCGCAGCTCGGCCTCAGGGATTTCCACCTTGCGGAGAGCGCGTGGCGACCAGCGTTCGACAAACAGCGTATCGACGCCGGGCGCAGGGTCACGCTGGCCAAAATCCGCAGCGTAGGGGATCGGATAGTTCATAACCGCACTCCAGGGAACCGATCGCCCACCCTGCGACCGCCGACCCGCCCCGTCAAGCCCCGTTCGGGACGCTCATCCTCATGTCGACCAGATCCAGGGCGTCGCCAAACGCCGGCTGGAACACCGTGCGCGCCTCGCCCGCAAGGCGATCGGCAAACGCACTGATGGAATGTTCCTCGCCATGCACCAGCGCCACCGGCGGGCGGCCGGTGAACTGACCATACCAGTGGTGCAGCCCGCTCTGATCGGCGTGCGCCGAAAGACCGCCCACGGTGTGAATGGTGGCAGCCACCTTGATGCGCTCGCCCCACAGGCGGATTTCCCGCGCGCCGCTGATCAGCGCATGGCCGAGGCTGCCTTCCGCCTGATAACCCACCATCACCACCTGGCAGTTGCGCCGCCAGATGTTGTGCTTGAAGTGATGGAGAATCCGCCCGCCGGTACACATGCCGCTGCCGGCGATGATCAGGGCGCCACTGTCGATGCGGTTCAACCGCATCGATTGCTGGGGGGTCTGGCTCAGCAACAGCCCCGGCGGGCTGAAGTCGGCCTCGGTCAAGGCCTTGCCTTGCGGCGCCAGCAGCGCGGCGTAACGCGCGTAGAGCTTCGTGGTGGCGATCGCCATGGGGCTGTCGAGCGCCAGCAGCCAGCGCTCCAGATGCCAGGCCTGATATTTCTGCGCCAGCACATAGAGCAG
>JAJXTQ010000016.1 GCA_021783685.1 Pseudomonadota bacterium
CGAATGGGGCGCGCGGCTGGGCGAGGCGGCCTTCGCCGCCGAGACGCCCGGCGACCTGCTGCGCCTGATCGGCGCCGCGGCGCGGCCCGGGCATCAACCGGGGGGCGCGCCGGGCGCCGTCGCGCCGGCGGCGAACTTCGTGCCGCCGCCGGACGCGCTGGCCACCCTGACCGAGGTGCTCGACTGGCATGTCCGGCATCAGGGCGAGCGTATCCACATCCGCCTGCTGGACGAGGCCGGACGGGAAGACGCGATCAGCTACGCGCGCCTCGCCGAGGCCGAGCGCGCGCTCGCGGCCGGGCTGCTCGCGCGCGGCGCGCCGCAGGGCAGCCGCATCGCGCTGATGCTGCCGACCGGGCTGGATTTCTTCGCCGCGTTTTACGGCGCGCTTTACGCCGGTTGCGTGCCGGTGCCGCTCTATCCGCCGGCACGACCGGCGCAACTGGAAGAGCACCTGCGCCGCATCGCCGGCATTCTCGCCAATGCCGGCGCCCGCTGGTTCATCGCCGACCCGCGCGCACGGACGTTCGCCGAGGCGCTGTCGGCGCGCTGTCCCACGCTGGCCGGCGTGGCCACGGCGGCGCAGCTGATCCTGCCCGGCGCCGGCTCGCCCAGCCACCGGGCGGCGACCGGCGACCTCGCCTTCATCCAGTACACCTCGGGCAGCACCGGCGATCCCAAGGGCGTGGCGCTCACCCACGCCAACCTGCTCGCCAACATCCGCGCCATGCGCCAGGCGGCGCGGGCCACACCCGACGACGTGTTCGTCTCCTGGCTGCCGCTGTATCACGACATGGGGCTGATCGGCGCCGGGCTGGGCAGCATGGCGATCGGTTTCCCCCTCGTCCTGATGTCGCCGCTGGCCTTCCTCGCCCGGCCCGCAAACTGGCTGGAGGCCATCCACCGCCATCGCGGCACGCTGTCGGCGGCACCCAATTTCGCCTACGAGATCTGCGCCAACAAGCTCACGGACAGCGATCTGGCCGGGCTGGATCTGTCCTGCTGGCGCATGGCCTGCAACGGGGCGGAGGCCGTCAGCCCGGTCACCCTGGAGCGCTTCGCCGCGCGGCTGGCGCCCTGCGGGCTGCGCCGCGAAGCCCTAGCGCCCGTTTATGGCCTGGCGGAATGCTCGGTGGGGCTGGCCTTCCCGCCACCGGGGCGCGGCCCGCGCATTGACCGGGTGGCGCGCCGCGCGCTGGCCGACGATGGCATCGCGCAGCCCATGCCCGATGAGGCGCCCGGCGCCCAGGCCGTACCGGGCTGCGGCCACGCGCTGCCGGGCCATGTGATCCGCATCGTCGATACGGCGGGGCGCGAGCTGCCGGAGCGCCGGGTGGGACGCATCCAGTTCCAGGGGCCGTCGGCTACCGCCGGCTACTTCGAAAACCCCGCCGCCACCGCGAAGCTCTACGACGGCGCCTGGCTCAACACCGGCGACCTGGGCTATCTCGCCGAAGGCGAGCTGTTCATCACCGGCCGCGAAAAGGACATCATCATCCGCGGCGGCCACAACATCCATCCGCAGGAACTGGAGGAGGCCGCGGGGCGTATTCCCGGCGTGCGCGCGGGCGGCGTGGCGGTATTTCCGGCGACGGACGCCAGCGCGGGCACCGAGCGCCTGGTGGTGCTGGCCGAACTGAGGGGAGCGGATGAGTCCGCGCGGGCGCGCATCCGCGCCGAGATCGAGCGGCTCGCCGGCGAACTGACCGGCCTTCCGGCGGACGACGTGGTGCTCGCACCGCCGGGCACGGTGCTGAAGACCTCCAGCGGCAAGATCCGTCGCGCGGCCTGCCGCGCCGCCTATGAGAATGGCACTCTGCTGCGCCGCCCTCGCGCGCCCTGGCGGCAGGCGCTCGGTCTGGCGCGCAAGGCGGCGTTCGCCCGCCTGCGCGGCGTGCTGCGCATCACCGCCGGCGGACTGTGGTCGCTCTGGGCCTGGGCGGTATTCGCCCTGCTGGCGCCGATCTTCTGGCTGCTGATCGCGGCGGCACCGACCTTGCTCCTGCGGCGCACGATGGCCCGCGCCGGGGCGTGGCTCGCCCTGGCGGCCGGCGGCATTGCGCCGCGCGTGACGGGGCTGGAGCATCTCGCGGGCTCCGGCCCGGTGGTGATAGTCGCCAACCACGCCAGCTATCTCGACGGCATGGTACTCACCGCGGCCTTGCCGGCCCGATTCGCCTTCGTCGCCAAGCAGGAGCTGCTGGGGCATCCGCTGGCGGCCACGCCGCTCAGGCGCCTCGGCGCGGCTTTCGTGGAACGCTTCGATGCCGCGCGCGGCGCCGAGGCCAGCCGGGCCATCGAAACGCGCCTCGCCGCCGGCGACGAGCTGGTGTTCTTCCCCGAGGGCACCTTCCGCGACGCGTCCGGGCTGCTGCCTTTCCGCATGGGCGCCTTTGTCTCGGCCGCGCGGGCCGGCGCGCGGATCGTTCCCGTCACCCTCGCCGGCACGCGCCGCCTGCTGCCCGGCCGACAACGCTGGCCGCGCCACAGCCCGCTGGCGGTGACGATCCATCCGCCCCTGACCCCCGCGGGCGACGACTGGCCGGCGGCGCTGGCCCTGCGCGATGCAGCGCGCGCGGCCATCCTCGCGCAACTGGGTGAACCGGATGGCGGGTTATGATCGCCTCATTCAATCAACAGGAGAAAATTTCATGATCCCCCTCAAGCGCATCCTCGTCGCCACCGACTTTTCCGAACTCGGCAATACCGCCGTGCGCCGCGCCGCGCTGCTCGCCGCGCGCGAAAACGCCGAACTGCTCGTCGTGCATGCTTTTCCGCGCCAGCCGGCGCTCGATGCCGCCTTCGGCGAAGGCGACCTGCCGGTTCGCCTGCGCGCTGCCGCCGAGGCCAACCTCGACGCCCAGATTGAAGCGGCGCGATCCCTCGGCGTCGTGCGGATACGCGCCGAAATCGCCGTGGGCTCGGCGCATCGCGCGGTGGCCGACGCGACCGAAACCTTCCGGCCCGACCTCGTGGTGATCGGTGCCCACGGCAGGGGCGCGTTGCAGCAGTTCTTTCTCGGCGGCACGGCGGCGCGCATCCTCGCCCAGGCCGCCTGCCCGGTGCTGGTCGCGCGGCAAGCGGCCACGGACGAGTACGCCTGCGCGCTGGCGGCGGTGGACCTCGGGCCGCGCTCGGATGCCGTGCTGCGCGCGGCGCTCATCGTGGCGGCGCACGCCCGGGTCACGCTGCTGCATGCCTACCTCGCCCCCTTCGAGGCCAAGCTGCGTTACAAGGGCTTCCCCGAAGCGGACATCGCGCGTTATGCACAGACGGAAGCGCGGGCGGCGGAACGCAACATGGCCGCGCTGCTCGCCGATCCCGAGCTGGCCGGGCTCGACATCGAACAGCGCATCGTCCATGGCGACCCCAATCCGGCGCTGCCGGATGCCGTCCGCGAGCTCGATGCCGACCTGATCGTCGTCGCCCGGCATGGCGGCTCGCGCCTCGGTGAGGCCGTGATGGGCAGCGTTCCCCGTTTCCTCGCCTATTACGCGCCCTGCGATGTGCTGGTGGTCTGATGCATGATTTTTTCCTCTTATTGAGACGGCTCGGTGATGTTTGAACCCGCAAGGTATTTTGCATTGTCCAGAGTTGACAGTTCGTTGAGCCGTCTCAATAACACGCTGTTTTTAATGGTTATTGCTTCGGCCTCACGTGCTGTCGTACACAACACAACCAAACCAAGCTCCGGCGTTACTTCAAACTTCATCAGGCCGAATCAATAACATGAAACCCGACCGGGAAAGTTTGACGCTTAAACGCCATTTATAGAAGTGCGCCCTTCAGAGAGAAGCCCATGACGACCGCATCCGAATGCCTGCACTCCGATTACTGTCCGTTCAAGCGCGAAGCGAACCCGCGCTTCGTCAGCGCCATCACCCGAAACACTTACGCCGTAGTGCTCGCGGGCGGGCGCGGCAGCCGCCTTGAGCAGCTTACGGACTGGCGTGCCAAACCCGCGGTGCCGTTCGGCGGAAAACTGCGCATCATCGACTTTCCGCTTTCCAACTGCGTCAATTCGGGAATCCGGCGCATCGGCGTCGTGACTCAATACAAGGCGCATAGCCTGATTCGTCATGTCCAACAAGGCTGGAGTTTTCTGCCCGCCAATCTGAATGAGTTCATCGACGTGATCCCTGCGCAGCAACGGCTCGACGAAAACTGGTACCTGGGGACTGCCGACGCCGTCTTTCAGAATCTGGACATCCTGCGTCCCAATCATCCCGATTACGTGCTGATCCTGGGCGGCGATCATGTCTACAAAATGGACTACGGCAGGCTGCTGGCGGATCACGTGGCGAAGGCTGCAGACCTGACCATTGCCTGCATCGAGGTACCGCTGGCCGAAGCCAGGGCATTCGGCGTGATGGGTGTGAACGATGAGGGGCGGATCGTCGATTTCCAGGAAAAATCCGGGCAGCCGACGCCGATACCCGGCCAGCCGGACAGGGCGCTGGCGAGCATGGGTATCTATGTGTTCAACGCCCGGTTCTTGTACGATGAGTTGAGACGGGACGCCCAGGACAGCGCATCCAGCCACGATTTCGGCAAGGATCTGATTCCCTGGCTGGTGTCACGCGCACGCGTTTTCGCCCACCGTTTCGCCGATAGTTGCGTGAACATGGTGGGCGATGAGCCCTACTGGCGGGATGTCGGCACGGTGGACGCTTACTGGGAGGCCAACCTGAATCTCACCCACGTCGTTCCCGATCTCAATCTGTACGACGACGACTGGCCGATCTGGAGCGCCAGTTACCATTTTCCGCCGGCCAAGTTCGTCTTCAACGATGACGGTCATCGCGGGCAAGCGTGGGATTCACTGGTTTCGGGCGGCTGCATCGTCAGCGGCGCCACGGTGCTTCGTTCGCTGCTGTTCACCAGGGTGCGGGTCGGGAGTTACAGCCACATCGAAGACTCGGTCATCCTGCCCGAAGTCGTCGTGGGCAGCCGTGTCACGCTGAAGCGCGTCGTGGTGGACAAGTACTGCCGGATACCGGACGGACTGACCGTGGGGCTAAACCCGGCCGAGGACGACAAACGGTTTCACGTGACCGAAAAGGGCGTTACCCTGATTACCCCGGAAATGCTGGGTCAGCAGCGACCTTAAACCTGATAAAGGTCATCGTGATGAAGCTGCCTTAACTACTTTTGCAAACAAAAAACCATGATGAATAAATTAACGATCAGGGCACTTCATAAATCCCCCGATCCCGCTACGCTTCGGCCATGCAAACCAGCCTGTTCGACCTTGAGAACCGCTACGCCAGCCTAAGCGAAGCGGGCGGCTCGATGCCGTCATGGCGGCCGCGCATCGGCGAGGCGGTGATGGGCACCGCGTCGCGCTTCCTCGCCTATTACGCGCCCTGCAATGTGCTGGTGGTCTGATGCATGGGCTTCTCCTCGCCGTGCTTGGCGCCGTCGCCTTGGACGCTGTCGGCGGCGAGCTGTTACAGGCTTTGGGCGCAGCAACGAACGCGGAGACCCGGGCCGGAGCGCATGACCCTATTTTGGCTGATTGGAGAGAGCACACGTGAAACCACTGATAGGCAAGCATTGGCATCATCTGCCCAACGACGAGATCCTGGTTCTACTCAATGCCGATCCGGAGCGCGGCCTGGACCGGTTCGCGGTGGAGGAGCGACAGCGCGAACACGGTGCCAACACGCTGACCCCGCGCCGGGGCCGGGGGCCGCTGTTGCGATTTCTGCTGCAGTTCCACCAGGCGCTGGTCTATATCCTGCTCGTCGCGGTCATTATCAAGCTGTCTCTGGGGGCCTGGGTGGATGCGTCGGTCATCTTCGGGGTGGTGCTGCTGAACTCGATCATCGGTTTCGTGCAGGAGGGCAAGGCGCTCGGCGCGCTCGAGGCCTTGGCGCGCGCACTGACCACCGAGTCCACCGTGTTGCGCGCCGGGCAGAAACAACGCATCGACGCGGCCCAGCTCGTGCCTGGGGATATTGTGTTGCTTGCCTCCGGCGACAAGGTGCCGGCGGATCTGCGCTTGCTGCGCGGCCGCAACTTGCAGATCGATGAATCGGCGTTGACCGGCGAATCGCTGCCGGTGGAGAAGCACATCGGCACTTTGGCGGTCGATACGTCCCTGGCCGATCGCGTCAACATGGCCTATTCGTCCACCCTGGTGACCTATGGCACAGGCACCGGCGTGGTGACCGGCACTGGCGATGCGACCGAGATCGGCCGCATCTCGGAGATGATCGCCGCCGCCGACGTGTTAGCCACGCCGCTGACGCGCAAGATCGCGCGCTTCAGCCACATCCTGCTCTACGCCATCCTGGGCCTGGCCGGCCTGACCTTCGCCGTCGGCCTGTGGCACGGGGGCTCGGCGGTGGACCTGTTCATGGCGGCGGTGGCATTGTCGGTGGCGATGATCCCGGAAGGACTCCCGGCGGTGCTGACCATCACCCTTGCCATCGGCGTGGCGCGCATGGCCAAGCGCAATGCCATCATCCGCCGCCTGCCGGCGGTGGAAACCCTCGGCAGCACCACCGTCATCTGTTCGGACAAGACCGGCACGCTGACCCGTAACGAGATGACCGTGCAGCAACTCTGGGCGGGCGGTCAGGCGTTCGCGCTCAGCGGCATCGGCTATGCGCCCGAGGGGGAGCTTCGGCGCGACGGTGAGAGGCAGGATCTTGGCGACCATCCGGCGCTGGGCGAACTGCTGCGCGCGGGCCTGTTGTGCAATGACGCGGTGCTGAAGCAGACGACCGAGGGCTGGAAGATCGAGGGCGATCCCACCGAGGCGGCACTGCTGGTGGCGGCGCGCAAAGCCGGACTGGAAGGTCCGCGGGAACAGGCCGCCCACCCCCGGCTGGAGGCGATCCCGTTCGAGTCCCAGCACCAGTACATGGCATCCCTGCACGGCGGCAACCCCCCGGTGGTCTACCTCAAGGGATCGGTGGAAAAGCTGCTGGAGCGTTGCACGACGATGCTGGGAGCGGACGGCCAGAATGTTTCGCTGGACAGCGAGGCCGTGCATCAGCGGGTACAGGCAATGGCCGGCCAGGGGCAACGCGTGCTCGCCTTCGCCCGTCTTGCCGTCGCGCCGGGCACAACGGATATCGATCATCAGGATGTCGCCGGCGGCCTAAGCTTTCTGGGTTTGCAGGGCATGATCGACCCACCTCGCGAAGAAGCGATCCGCGCGGTGCGCGCCTGCCAGGCCGCCGGGATCAAGGTCAAGATGATCACCGGCGATCACGCCGCGACCGCGGCCGCCATCGCCAGCCAGATTGGCCTGGGCGGTCCGGCGCGGGACGGCCAGCCGCCGGAGGTGCTCGCCGGTCGCGCGTTGGAGCAACTTTCCGATGCGGATCTGATTGCGGCCGCCGCCGATACCGCAGTATTCGCCCGCGTCACGCCGGAACAGAAGCTGCGCCTGGTGGAGGCCCTGCAGGCGCGCGGAGAGGTGGTCGCGATGACCGGCGACGGTGTCAACGACGCCCCGGCGCTGCGCCAGGCCGATATTGGCGTGGCGATGGGCATCACCGGCACCGAGGTATCGAAAGAGGCCGCTGACATGGTGCTCACCGACGACAATTTCGCCACCATCGAAGCGGCGGTGGAGGAAGGGCGCGGGGTCTTTGACAACCTGATCAAGTTCATCACCTGGATCCTGCCGACCAATGCCGGGCAGGGCCTGGTGATCATCGCGGCGGTGATGGCGGCGCAGCCCCTGCCGGTGCTGCCGGTGCAAGCGCTGTGGATCAACATGACCACAGCGGTGTTGCTCGGACTTACCCTGGCCTTCGAACCGCGTGAACGGGGCATCATGGACCGTCCTCCGCGCATACCCGACGCGCCGATCCTCAACGTCGAGTTGATGCTGCGTATCCTGACGGTCGGCTTGTTGCTGCTCGCCGGCAGCTTCGGTCTGTTCGAATGGGCGTTATCCCAGGGGGCGAGCGAGGCGGAGGCGCGCACCATCGCGGTCAACGTGTTCGCGGTGGGCCAGTCCTTCTATCTGCTCAACTGCCGTTCGCTGCGTTTCTCCATGTTCCGCCTGGGCCTGTTCAGCAACCCGTGGATCTGGGCAGGCATCGCCGCCATGCTGGCGGCGCAACTGCTGTTCACCTATCTGCCGCTGATGAACCGGCTGTTCCACACCGCGCCGATTGGCCTGATGGACTGGGTCCATATCACGGCGGTCGGCCTGGCGATCTACCTGGTCATTGGCGCTGAGAAGGCGCTGCGGCTGCGCCGGGAAACGGCGGGCAACGAAACATGAAATGGTCCTGGAAACTGACCCGCCTGGCCGGCATCGATGTCCACGTCCACGCCACCTTCTTCATTCTCGTCGCCTGGATCGCCTTGAGCCATTGGCGGATCGAGGGCAGCTTGGACGCGGTGATCGGCGGCGTCAGTTTCATCCTCGCCCTGTTTGCCTGCGTGGTGCTGCACGAACTGGGGCACGCGCTGATGGCTCGGCGCTACGGCATCGCCACCCGTCACATCACCCTGCTGCCGATCGGCGGTGTCGCCATGCTGGAGCGCATGCCCGACGATCCGAAACAGGAGATCGCCGTGGCGCTGGCCGGTCCCGCGGTCAACCTGGTCATCGCGCTCGGCCTGTGGTCGTGGCTGGCGGGGAGCAACGCGCTGGTGCCGTTGGATCAGATCAGTCTCACGGGCGGGCCTTTCCTGGAACGGCTGATGGTCGTCAACCTCATCCTGGCCGTCTTCAATCTCCTGCCGGCCTTTCCAATGGATGGCGGGCGGGTGTTGCGGGCGGCGCTGGCCCTGCAACTGGATCGCAATCGTGCCACCCAGCTGGCGGCGAGAATCGGCCAAGGCCTGGCTCTTTGGCTGGGGCTCATCGGGCTGCTTTACAATCCCTTCCTGATCTTCATCGCGCTGTTCGTGTGGATTGGCGCGGCGGGTGAGGCGGGAATGGAACAAACCAAATCCACCTTGTCCGGAGCGACAGTGGACCGGGCCATGTTGACCGATTATCAGGTCTTGTCGCCCGACGATCTCCTGTCGCGCGCCATTGAACTGACCCTGGCCGGCAGCCAGAAGGCGTTTCCGGTGCTGATGAACGAGGCCGTGATCGGGGTGCTCACCCAGACCGCTCTGTTGAAAGGCTTGCAGTCTCGGGGAGAACAGGCCCCGGTCGGCGACTGGATGCAACGGGAGGTCGTGAGCGCCGACATCGGCGAGCCCCTCGACAAGCTGCTCGAGCGTTTGCAGGGCTGCGACTGCAGCCTGCTCTCCGTGACTGAAGGCGGCCGGCTGGCGGGGATAGTCGATCTCGACAACATCATGGAATTGATCAGGATCGAGAACGCCTTGCGGGAGCGGCAGGGTCGCGGGCGAATGAAACCGGGAGTTTGACCGATGCGGAGCGTCCTGCCCTCCTTCTTCTGGATCGGTGTCTACCCGGCACGGGTGCTGGCGCCACTGGTGTTGCTGTTGGCCGGCGAGATGCCGTCCGGTTCCGGTTTCTGGCGGGATTTCTCCATGGCGCTGGGGTTCGCCGGCATGGCCATGATGGGAATCCAGTTCCTACTGACCGCCCGTTTCAAACGCGCCAGCGCGCCTCTCGGCATTGACCTCATCCACCACTTACACTCGCGACCCGTTGGATGGCGTCGGCGCAAGACGCAGCGCGGAAGCGCTGCGTGACTGGATCATGGGAGCGGAGGCGTTGCGGGAAACCCTCCTTGCGCGCGCCCATGAACGCAAGCAGGCCTTTAACCTAGAAACCGCAGTTGACCGCTCATCACCTCAATGAAAGCCGCGAGAATGCTGAGTTTTCCGCCTTCGTTCGGGTTCACCTTTTGGGTGACACCGCTACGCACCCGTTGGCACGTCTGGTCGCGCGCCTGCCTTTGTCGCGCCTCGTTGCAGGCCCCGGCCTGCCGCCTCGTTGCTTCGCGGCAGACACACGCCCAGACGCACCATCGGCAGCGTCCAACTGCGGTCTCTAGGTTTAAAAACTATCGAGTGATGATCTCGGTGCACTGTTCGTCTACATGCGGAGCCTGCGCCCGGACCATGAACAAGCGGTGCAAACCGGGCCGGACCGTTGATCGTGGAGAATGATATTTGAACTGGATGACTGCTTCCATGGCCGCGGGCGGGCTGGCCCTGTTCCTGCTCGCCATGCTGATGATGACCGAAGGCCTGAAGACCTATGGCTTCAGGAGTCTGAGGCGTTTGCTCGGCCGCTGGACCTCGACGTCGCTGCGCGGTGTGGCCTCGGGCATGCTGATAACGGCTTTGGTGCAGTCCTCCACGGCGGTGACAGTAAGCACCATTGGTTTCGTCAATGCCGGCCTGTTAACCCTGCGGCAAGCGCTCGGTGTGATTTTCGGAACCAACGTGGGCACGACCATGACCGCCTGGCTGGTGAGTCTGGTGGGCTTCGGTTTCAAAATCGACGCATTCGCGCTGCCGCTGATTGCCGTCGGCGTGGTGTGGCGTCTGGCCGCCAGCGACAAGCGGTATCAGGGAGTGGGCACGGCGCTTGCCGGCTTTGGCCTTTTCTTCATCGGCCTGGACTATCTGCAGCAGGCCTTTGGTGGCTTGGCCGATGCATACGGCGCCAACGCGTTGGGCGCCGAACGGGATGATCACTGGTTGGTCGCATTCGGGATCGGGTTTCTGATCACCCTGCTCACACAGTCCTCCAGTGCGGCCATTGCCATCATTCTGACGGCCGCGTCCGGCGGCGTGATTGACCTCGCGGATGCCGCCGCCGCGGTGATCGGAACCAATCTGGGTACCGCGGTCACGACCGCGCTGGTGGCCTTGAAGGCGACCTCGGCGGCGCGGCGCGTGGCGCTCGCCCATGTGGGATTCAATCTGGTTGCCGCGCTGGTGGCGTTCTCCCTGTTGCCGGGCAAGTTATGGCTCGTCGAGCATTTAGCCGTCCTTTTCGGCATATTTGACAATCCCGCCGCCAAACTGGCGCTGTTCCACACCTTGTTCAACGCGCTGGGCGTAGTGATCATGCTGCCGCTGGCTGGCCGTTTCGCAGCCGTGCTCGAACGCCTGTTCCGCAGTGCCGAGGAAGATCTGGCGCGCCCGCAACACCTCGACGCCACCCTGGCGACCACGCCCGAACTCGCTCTCTCCGCGGTGCGGGCCGAGTTGCCGCGCCTGCGGGATGCCGTACGCACCCTGGCAATCTCCGCATTGCAGGAGCCGCGCCCCCTGGCGGCCAGGGCGGATGCCGCGAGTCAGCTTGCGGACGCGATCGCCGAGTTCGTAGCCGGCCTGCGGGTCGAGAGCATGCCGCGTGACGTGGCCGACGCGATGACACGTGCGTTGCGTATCGTGCGCTACCTGGACGAGGTGGCGCAGCTCTCGCAGGCGGCGCAACGCCTCGCCACGGAAACGGCGGCGTTGCCGCTGCCGCGGTCGCCTTCGGCGCATGCCGTTGCCGTGTTGCAGGCCGAAGCCTCGACTATCGCCGACCTGTTGGACAGCTTTGATGAAGCGTATCAGCAGGGTAAAACCTACCTGCTGAACGCCACCGTCGAACGCGGTATCGATGTCGACGCCGCCGATGCGTTGCTCGACGATCTGAGCAGCCTGCGACGACTGATTCAGCAATGGTCCAAAGCAGTTATCGCGCTATCCGACCATGGCCCGCCCGCCGCGCCCGAAGCGTTTTGAATGTCCGCCTCGGCCTATTCGCGCGGCGATTTTTCTCCATCATCAAGACAACCAACAAAGTGAGCGCGCATGATTTCGACTCTGGACCAATTGTTTGCCGCGATTCCCGGTCACTGGGACCAAGTGATTGCAACCATCATCCTGCTGGCTGCCGGCATTGCGGTTTCGCAGATCTGGGCGCGTTACCTGGCGCGAAGCGAAATCTCCGCTGGAAAGCGAAGGCTGCACTTGGTTTGGGTGCGAAACGTCATCTGGTTTCTGGTTTCTCTCATCATCGTCGCGATCTGGGCTTCGACGATCGCCGGGTTTGCCCTGTCGCTGGCGGCCGTTGCAGCTGCCGTGCTGATCGTCAGCAAGGAGCTGTTGATGTGCGTTCTGGGTTATTTCTATATCACTCTGGTCCGAGCCTTCAAGATCGGCGACTTGATCGAACTGAACCAGTTGTATGGCCGAGTCATCGACATCGACATGTTTGCAACCACGATAGCGGAATTGGGATACGCGGGACAGATTTCAGGCAAAACCGCTGAATTCCCAAATAGCCTGCTGCTGACAACGCCGTTAAAAAACACCTCGCCCACAGGAAAATACGTACTTCATCTGTTGCGTATGCCGATTCCGGAGGGCACGGCCAAAGATATAGACTGGGTCGAGTCCGCCGCCTTGTCCGTGGCCGATGCGGCCACCCGTGAGTGGCGGGATCAGGCTGAAACCCATTTCCGGGAAATTGCCGATGAGAGTTTCATTACCTTTTCTTCAGTGGGGAACAGGGTTATCTGGGATTTTTCCGATCCGAAGCAATTGATGCTCGTGGTCAGATTTGCGTGTCCCAGCGAACTTCGTCTGAAAGTGGAGCAAGCGGTATTCAGGGGGATTTGGCATGCACTCAAGTCGGAATAGTTTCCAACCCATACGGATACGGAACGGGGCATGGCCCTATCCCTGGCGGGTCTCTCGGTCCATTGGAAGGGCGGCTTGCCTGGCTCCTGCCCCTGGGGACGCAGTCCACCTGTCTGCTCATGGCACGGCGGCTGCTCGACGAGGCGCGCGCCATGAACCTCCGCAAACCTCCGCTCGGCGCCTTCCTCGCGCGCGGGCTGGCCTTCGCCCTGCTCTGGCGGGTGCTGGCCGAAGGCCGCGCCGACGCCTGGGGCCTGGGCGTGGCGGCAACCCTGGCCAGTCTGTGGCTGCTATCGCCGTGCCCGGCGTATTCGCTGGCGGTCTAGTGGAAGCATGAAGACTTCAAGACGCCCGAAGTCCGGCTCGCAGGTTCCGCGGCCTCCCGATGCGTTGAGCGCACCTGCCACTCCGGCGCGATGGCGCATCCCCCTGGCCGGTTTCCTGCTGGCCTTGATGGGCGGTTTTTCCTACGCCTGGGGCGTTCTTGTGTTGCCGATGATGGAGCGCTTCGGCTGGAGCAAGACCGAGGCGACTCTGCCGTTCACGACGTTCATGGTGGTCTTTGCTCTCGTCATGGTTCCGGCAGGCAGACTGCAGGATCGCTGGGGGGCCCGAGTCGTTGCCACAGCCGGTGCTGTGCTTTTTGGGGTGGCCTACGGACTGGCTGCCTTGGTGGGCGCCTTTCCCCATGCGTGGTGGCTGGTGTTTACCTATGGCGTACTCGGGGGAGCGGCATGTGGCCTGACATACGCCTGCGTCGCGCCGCCTGCCCGCAAATGGTTTCCCGACCGCCCGGGGTTCGCCGTCTCTACCGCGGTAACGGGCTTTGGCCTGGCCTCCCTGGTGGTCGCGCCGATTAATTCTGGGTACCT
>JAJXTQ010000376.1 GCA_021783685.1 Pseudomonadota bacterium
GAGAAGCGGCGCACGAAGTCCTGCAGCTCGGCCACCCGCTCCTTGGCCTTGGCGTTGGCCGAGAGCTGCCGCGCGCGGGCCTGGGTCGAGGCTTCCATGTAGTCGTCGTAGTTGCCCGGATAGACCTTGAGCGTGCCGTAGTCCAGGTCCGCCATGTGGGTGCATACCTGATTCAGGAAGTGGCGGTCGTGGGAGATGATGATCATCGTGCTGGTGCGCTGGTTGAGTATGTCCTCCAGCCACCTGATGGTGTCGATGTCGAGGTTGTTGGTCGGCTCGTCGAGCAGCAGGATGTCCGGGTTTGAGAACAGCGCCTGGGCCAGGAGCACGCGCAGCTTCCAGCCCGGCGCCACCGCGCTCATCGGGCCGTCGTGCTGCTCGGTCGGGATGCCGGCGCCCTGCAGGATCTCGCCGGCGCGCGACTCGGCGGTGTAGCCGCCGTACTCGGCGAACTTGGACTCCAGTTCGGCGGCGTGCAGGTAGTCCGCTTCGGTCGCCTCGGGGTTGGCGTAGATCGCATCCTTCTCCTGCATCGCCGCCCACATCTCGTTATGGCCCATCATCACCACGTCGAGCACGCGCTGCTCCTCGTGAGCGAACTGGTCCTGCTTGAGGAAGGCCATGCGCTCGTGGGCATCGAGCGAGACGTTGCCGGCGGAGGGTTCGAGCAGGCCGGCCAGTATCTTCATCAAGGTGGTCTTGCCCGAGCCGTTGGCACCGATCAGGCCGTAGCGGTTGCCCTCGCCGAACTTGACCGAGATGTTCTCGAACAGGGGCTTGGCCCCGAACTGGATGGTGATGTTTGAAGCGACGAGCATGGGGTTTCCTAAATTGCGCCGGCCCGCGTCATCTCCGGGGAGGTGGAGCCGGGAAAACCGGCAATTCTACCCGTTTTCAAACACCTGCCCCGCCGCCTCTCAGCCTCCGAACGCGATTTCTCCGCGCAGATATTCGACCGCGTGGCCGGCGATGAGAACTCGGTCGCCGTTCAGGCGGCAGGCCAGTTCCCCGCCCCGGGCCGAGATCTGCCGGGCGGCGAGTTCGGTTTTGCCCAGGCGCTCTGCCCAGTAGGGGATCAGCGTGCAGTGAGCCGAGCCGGTCACCGGGTCTTCGGGAATGCCGGCCGCCGGCGCGAAAAAGCGCGAGACGAAATCGCACTCGTCGCCCGGGGCGGAGACGATCACCGCGAAGGCATCGAGGGCGGCCATCGCGGCGAAGTCCGGTCGGATCGCCCGCACCTCGGCTTCGGTGTCGAAGACCGCCAGCAGGTCGCGGGCGAGATGGACCTCGCGCGGCCGAGCCCCCAGCGCCGCGACCAGATCGTCTCCGATCATGACCGGCCGTCCGGGCCGGGAGGGGAAGTCCATGCTGAGCGTCTCACCTATCCGCGTGACCACCAGCTTGCCGCTTCGCGTGTCGAAGCACAGGCGCTCGGCCGAGGGAGTGCGATGCCGGAACAGCACGTGGGCGGCGGCGAGGGTGGCGTGGCCGCACAGATCGACCTCGACCGCCGGCGTGAACCAGCGCAGCGGCACGACGTCTGGCCGGGGGATGACGAAGGCGGTCTCGGCCAGATTGTTCTCGGCGGCGATGGCCTGGAGCACGGCGTCGGGCAGCCAGTCGTCGAGCAGTACGACCGCGGCGGGATTGCCGCCGAACAGGCGGTTGGTGAAGGCATCGACTTGGTAAATCGGTATATTCATAAATTCATTTCTGTTTCCGGGCAAATGCGTTGGCTGCGGCGGGCCGGCGTTGTAATATCCCTCTGCCTTGAGTAGTATCTCCAACGGCAGCCGGCGATCTGATGTACTTACTATCGCAGCCAGATATTGTCAGAAGCGGCGCCTTTTTAACACCCCGATCGAATAGAGCTTCACGCGCGTGCCTTGCATCAACCCCCATCAGCGGATGACGCAGTCCGACTGCGCCGATGACGCTCCCCAGATCACTTCCCGTTCGATCCCTTTGAACCCGACAGCGGAAAACTATGGAAACGCCTGAGCGGATGCCGATGTCGAACGAGTGGCATCCGTTCATCGGCGGTGCCGCCCGGACCGTCAAGCTGTGGCTCGCCGCGGTCATGGCCGGCCTGCTGGGAGCCGCCGCGACGCAGGGCTTCCGGACCCTGATCAAGGGCGCGGAATGGCTGTCGACGCGACATATGGGCGGCCTGGTGGCTGCCGCCGAGAGCATCACCGCCTTGCAGCGCGGACTCCTGGGCGTCTTCGGCGGCCTGGGCGCGGGCCTCATCCTGCACTGGGGCCTGCGCTGGGCTGCGCGCGGCCCGGACGGCGACGAACACGTGGACTACATCGAGGCCGCCCGCGAAGGGCATTACCTGCTGAATGACCGCACCACGCTCGTGCGCAGCATCTCCGCGCTGATGTCGGTGGGCACCGGCGCCTCGATCGGCAAGGAAGGACCGATGGTGCAGTTGTCCGCCTGGTTCGCTTCGTGGCTGGCGCGGTTCCTGCCGATCACCGACGACGAGCGCAACGCGATCCTGGTCTGCGGCATCGCCTCCGGCATCGGCTGCGCCTACCACGCGCCGGTGGCGGGGGTGGTCTTCGTCCTGGAACTGGCCCTGGGCTTCTTCGCCCGGCACACCATCGCGCCGGTGCTGATCGCCGCCGGCACCTCGAGCGCTCTGATCTACTGGCTGGTCGAGCCCCAGCCCCTGTATGTGATGCCCACGGTCGCGCTGGTGCCCACCAGCCTGGGCGTGGCGATCGCCGCCGGCGTGATCAGCGGCGGTCTGGGCTGGGCCTTTCTCGAAATGCTGGAGCGCGCGCGCAAGATTTTCGGACGGATCGATTCGCTGACGCTGCGCCTGGGCGCTGGCGGGGTGATCGCCGGACTGGTGGCGGCGGCGGTTCCCGACGTCTGGGGCAACGGCTACAGCGTCGTGTCCGAGGTGCTGCAGGGCAACGTGGCCTGGCACTGGGTCGCGGTGATCATGGGCGCCAAGGTGCTGGCGACCGTCGTCAGTT
>JAJXTQ010000377.1 GCA_021783685.1 Pseudomonadota bacterium
CTCGGCGCAGGGCACCGATCTGGTCGCTATGGCCGGAAAGGGGAATCTGCTGTTCCTCGGCGGCGCCGGGTCCAGTTATCTGGTCGGCAGCGCGGGCGCGGCGGAAAATATCGTCGGCGGCAGCGGCAATATACTCTATACCGACAACGGCGCCATTGCGACCGTCACCGGCGGTAGCGGGCATTTCACCGGGTTCGGTGGGCCGAACGGCGTCATCAACTACAGTGCCAGCACCGGCAGCGCGTTGTTGGTCGCGCTGGGTGGGAGCGAGACGCTGAGCGCGGCCGGTTCGTCGGTTGGTACAGCGCTTTTCGCCGCGGACAACCTGTTCAGCGTGGGGCAACCGACCAACGATCTGCTGGTCGGAGGCGCGGCCAACGACACCATCGTTGGTGGCAACGGCAACACCACCATGACCGGCGGGGCGGGGGACAATATCTTCGCTTTTTTCAATACCGCCTTCGGTGCCACCCTCGGTGGCGGCACGAACCTGATCACCGACTTCAACGCGCTCGATACGGTGCTTGCGTCGGGTTACGGAACTGCGGCGGCGGCGGCGGCGCTGGCGGCGGCAACGGTGTCCGGGGGCAACACCACCATCACGCTGGCGGACAACACCAAGATCACCTTCGCGGGCGTCAGCAGCGCCAGTGCGCTGAGCGGCCACTTCTACACCTTCTGAGCGGGATCGCGCCGCCGCCCCCGGAGCTTCAGTCGGGCCGCTTCGGACCAAGCTTTCGCCAGAGCGCCGCGAACGGCGCCAGTCGGCGCCCGATCCGGCCGAGCACCCGCTCCACCTCGGCCAGACGCCGCTCCTGTGCGATCAGGCGCGTCTGCAGGCTCTGCAGGCTCGGCGCCTCGCCTATCTCCTGCGCCCAGGCGGCGAAGCCCGCTTGTTCCCCTTGTTCGACGATCCGCGCACGCAACAGACGCAGCCGCTCGGCCGCGAGGCCTGTCGGGTCGCCCCCCGGCACGCCGGCGCGGCGGCGGAGGATGGCGAAGAACTCGCAACCCGACGGCCCCTCCAGCGTCTCCATTTGCCACGTGCAGAGCCCGAGCGCGCCGAGCTCCAGCAGGATGAGTGCGAAGCTGGCGGGGGTGAAGCGCCAGGCGTGGCAGTCCTCGAATATGCTCGGGGCCGCGGTGAACAGTGCCGCGGTATCCGTTGCGGTCGGGAACGGCGACAGGAACGCCGGAGCGGCGACCGCGTGCTGGCCCCAGGCGGTGGTTCCGTCCATGACGATCGCGTAGGCGCGCTGGTCCCACAGCGCCCGCGCGGGATGGCGGCTGCGCCGGGCGAACATCGCCTCCAGCACCTCCCCGGTGGTGCTGACGGGGCGGAAATAGTCGAAGCAGTACCGATGATCGGGGATCGCCAGTGCGATCGTCCCCTCGGGCTGCAGAAGTGCCTCGGCGGAAGCGAGGAATCCCGCCGGATCGGGCATGTGCTCGATCACGTGGCTCGCGATCAGTCGGTCGAAACCGCCATGCAGCGTCGCGGGCACGGCCTCGTGCAGCTGCCCGTCCTGCCAGATGCCGTCCACCGCCTCGATCCGCTCCAGCGTCACGCCGGCATCGGCATATTTGGCGCGCAGTCCCGCCCGATCGAGGTGATCGACCACAAATGTGCGCCACCCGTCGGCCTTGGCTGCGATCGGGGCAAAGCTGGGTCCGAGTTCCAGGATGCGCGTTTCTTCGCGCAACGCCGCGCCCAACAGAACCTGCTCGCGGGTCACGGATACCGGGTCAGAGCCAAGTGCGCCGTGCCCCGCCGAAGCGGCGCGCCAAGGGGCGCAGCGCCATCAGCATCGGCACCAACCTGGCCGCGAGCCAGGGCTGGCGCAGCAGCGGCAGCACCCCGCGCACGATCAGACGTACCCGCAGTCGGTTCATGCGGGCGATCCAGGCGAGGTCGGCGGCAGCGGCACGCATCGCATCGGCGTCGCGGAGTTCGGCGGCAATGCGATAGTCCTGTGCGACACTCAGCAGGAAGCGCGGCCCCAGCATGTCGCGGCGGAAGCGGCGATCCCGCGCCGCATCATCGGGGAATGCATCGAGCAGCTTCTGGAGGTAAAGCATCCGGCTCTCCGCCATGCGCGAGGAGTATGAGCTGCCGCCGGGATGGATCCGCCAGCGCGACAATGCGCGATCGACGAACACGTTATCGTAGCCGGCTCGGAACAGGCGCAGGAACAGGTCGTCGTCTTCATACCCGGACAGCGCTTCGTCGAAACCGCCGATCTGCGCAAACGCCGCGCGGTCAATCAGCGAGGCCGAGGGCAGCACGAACATGTCGTTGGCAAGGCACGCGAACAGGGTGCGCTTGGGGTGATGAAACGGCAGCAGCTTCAGGCAGTCCTGCGCCACCATGGCGCCGCCTTCGTCGATCTCGTCGAGATTGGAATAGGTCCAGCCGAGCGGCGGCGTGCGCGGCGCGAGGAACGGCTGCACGAGCCCTTCCAGATGCTCCGGATACCAGATGTCGTCCTGGTCGAGCAGCGCGATATGGGTGCCCGAAGCGTGCCGGATGCCAAGGTTGCGGGCCGAGGACTGGCCGCCGTTTGGCTTGTGCAGAAGTTGCAACGGCCGGCCCGCCGCGATGCGGCGCACCAGGTCCGCGCCGCCGTCGGTGGAGCCGTCGTCGACGACGATGACTTCCGACGGCGGCAGGGTTTGCGCGAACACACTCTCCAGCGCCTCGGCGATGAACCGCGCGCCATTATAGAGCGGGATCACGACCGAGATACGCAGCCCTCCGGCGGCAGCGCTGGCCGCTCCCGCGGGGTCCGGCGCGGTGGCGCTGAGTAGCGCGCTTTCGGCGACCCAGCGTTCGCCGACGGCGGCGAACCGCTCCCGCACGCGACGCAGCGAGGCGGTGTCCTGGAGCCGGCAGAGCGCGGCCACGGCCTCCGGCACCTCGGTTCCCACGGCCAGAACCCCTAGGCCGCTCGCATGGACGAACTCGAACCCCGGGTAGTGCTCCCGTAGTT
>JAJXTQ010000378.1 GCA_021783685.1 Pseudomonadota bacterium
GCAACTGGCCGCGACCGCCGAGCAGATGAACGCTCAGGCGCAGGAGCTCGAAACGGCCGTGGCGCGGTTTCGACTCGCCCGCAATTCGGCCGCGGCGACCGCGGGATAGGTCCGGGGGGAGCGGGCCACCGGGGGCGAATCGCATCCCACGCCATGGCGCCGTCCAGCGGCGATGCGCGCTCCGGCTTGACCGCGGGGCGCTCGCGCAGCAGCATGTCGCCCGGGAGTTGCTTCCGCGGGCGTGGCGACGGGGTCTTGGCGTCGACGCCCCTCGATCGCCGTTCGTATCGCGCATCCGCCGTCCACCGCATGAGAAACGTCCGAGCCAGGCCGCCGTTGTTCCGAATCGTCCGCCTTGTCGCGCTGCTGGCCTCGGCCGCATGCGCCGCGCCCGCCGCGCGGGCGGCCGGCAACTGGGTCACGGATGCACCGGACTTCCCGTCGAGTCCGCTTTGCCGGTCGGGGGAAGTGACCTTGTGGACCTGCACGGCCGCGCACAAGACCTTTTCCCTGTGCGCGCGGGGCGGGGTGGCCGCGCAAGACGCCGCGATCCAGTATCGTGTCCGGGATCGAAGCGGGAAGATCGTGCTGCGTTACCCCGAACCCATGCGTGCGCCGCGGTCGGCGTTCAGCTACGAATGCTCCGCCAACGGAGACGCGGAGGTCGACTTCACCATCGGCAGGATCGGCTACGCGCTGGTGGACCCGTTGCGCGACGTGTCGTTCATTTCGGTCACGAAGGGTGACAAGGAACTGGCCCACCTGCGCTGCGCCGAAGGCAATCAGTCCTTGCAGCTCAATGACACGATCGCCCTCATGCACGCCCTCGGGGTGCCGGCGCCGCATTGAAGGCCGGGGCCGTCCGGCGCCGTTCGGCAGATCGAAGGCCGACTACCGTTTCAGCAGCACGCGCAGCATTCTGTCGGGGTTGGCCAGGATGTCGCGCGTGACCTCGCGTGACCTCGCGTGACCTCGCGTGACCTGATAGTGCTCGGTCTCGAGATAGTCGACTCGGGCCGGGACGGCCTCAGACGCCGACCGGCCGGGAGGGATCCTCGGAAAGCGTCAGGCTGCGCGGGAAAACCTCCGCCAGTGCCTGGAAGATGGCGGGCGTGCGCTCCAGGCGCGCGATGGTGCGGGCGCCTTCGAGCGCGGCCACCAGCGCGGCCGCGGCCGACGCGGCGCGTGCGGGGGCGAAGCCGCAGCTCCTGAAATGTTCGGCGATGACCTCGGTCGAGTCGGCGAATCCGCGCGCGATGCGTGCGGTCAGCTCGGTGTCGAGCGCGGCCAGTTCGTTCGCCAGGTTCTGCATCAGGCATCCATGGCGGAAATCGGAGGCCACCATCTCGGCCGCGAAGCCTTCCACCAGTCGACGGACGAATCCCGCCGGGTCGCCGGGGGTCTGGGCGGAGATTTCCCGGAATACGGCCATCCTGCTCGCGACGTAGGCGTCGATGGCCTCCTCGGCCAGTTGGGTCTTGCCGCGGGGAAAGTGAAAGTAGAACGATCCCTTGGGGGCGCCGCTCTCCTCGAGGATCTGGGTCAGGCCGGTGGCCGCGTAGCCCTGGATGCGAAACAGTTCGATGGCGGCGGCGATCGCGCGCGCTCGGGCGTCGGACCTGCGTGTCATGGCGGGAACGTATCCAGGGTCGGTGCCCCGATCCGGGATCGCCGGGGCGCTTGACGCGACTATACCAATCACCATACTATGGTGATCACCATAGTTCGGCGATCGACGTTCCCTTGGACCTCGGCGCGAACATCCAGAAAGGAACTGACTTGAACGCATCGCCCTACGGCGAAGGAACCCTCTCCGAGGGGATCCGTTCGTGCATGATCCAAGGGGTCAACGGCCTCGACGTGCATGTTCTGGAGGCCGGGTACGAAGCCTCCGGGCGGCCGCTGGCGCTGCTGCTGCATGGATTTCCGGACCTGGCCTACGGTTGGCGGCACCTGATGCCGCTGCTCGCGGATGCCGGCTACCACGTCGTGGCGCCGGATCAACGGGGATTCGGCCGCACCACCGGCTGGGCGAACGCCTACGACACCGCGCTCGCCCCCTACGGCCTGCTGAACATGGCCCGCGACGCGCTCGCTCTGGTGGCCGCGCTGGGGCATCGGCGCACGGCGATGCTGGTCGGGCACGACTTCGGTTCGCCCGTGGCGGCGTATTGCGCACTGATCCGACCGGACGTGTTCCCCTCGGTGGTGCTGATGAGCGCGCCGTTTCCCGGCCCGCCGGCCTTCGCCTTCGATACCGCGAGACGCGAAGGGGCGGCAGTGCCGGCGGCCAACGCGAACCGGGACCTGGCCGCCGCGCTGGCGGCGCTGGATCCTCCCAGGATGCATTACCAGCAACACCTGAGCACGCGGGAGGCGAACGAATCGATGTGGCACCCGCCGCAGGGCCTGCACGCCTTCTTGCGCGCCTTCTTCCACGTCAAGAGCGGGGACTGGTCGGGAAATCGACCCCATCCCTTGAAGGAACCCAGCGCGGCGGAGTTCGCGGCGATGCCCACCTATTACGTCATGGAACGTGGCCGGACCATGCCCGAAACGGTCGCTCCCTTCGCGCCTTCACCCGCCGAGATCCTGGCCTGCCGCTGGCTCACCGAGACGGAACTCGGGGTCTATGCGCGGGAATACGCGCGCACCGGATTCCAGGGGGCCCTGCAGGCCTATCGGGTGTTCGCCGATCCCGAACTGAATGCCGAGTTGCGCCTGTTCTCGGGCAGGACCCTCGACGTGGCGTCGCTGTTCGTCGGCGGCAGCCGCGACTGGGGGCCTTACGCGGCTCCGGGCGCGCTCGACGCGATGCGCACCCACGCGACGACCCGGCTGCTCGGGGTCGAGATGATCGACGGGGCCGGGCACTGGATCCAGCAGGAGCAACCGGCCCGGCTCGCCGCGGTGCTGCTCGCCTTCATGCGCGAGGCGGGCAGGGGCGAGCCCTGAGCAGGGGGGGGGGCCTCTCGTGCGTTGC
>JAJXTQ010000017.1 GCA_021783685.1 Pseudomonadota bacterium
GCGGCAGTGCCGCCGGCCAGGCCGGCCTCGGCGGCGTCCGCTGCGGCGAACAAGGCGCCCGCGCCGGCAGCGGCGGCGTCGCGCGCCGCGCCGCCCGCGGGACCGAAGAAGCCATGAAGATCGAACTGCGTCCCATGACTCCGCGGCAGAGCCGCGCGGCCGCCGTGCTGCTGCTGGCGCTGTGCCTCGCCGTGCTGGCCGCCATCGTCGCCGTGCCGACGCTGGCCCTGCACCGCCGCTACGACGACGCCATCGCCACCCGGGTCGACCGGCTGACCCGGGAGCACCGGATCATCGCGATGGCGCCGGAACTCGAGCGCCAGTTGCGTGACATCGCGCAGCGCAATCCCGGCCAGTACTACCTGCGCAACGCCAATCCGGTGCTCGCCGCTGCGGAAATCCAGGAAGTGGCCAAGCGCCAGGTCGACGCGAACGCCTGCAAGTTGCTGAGCATGGGCATCCTGCCCCCGAAGGACGAAGCGGTGGACACCAAGGTCGGCATCAATGTCCAGCTCACCTGCAACCTGGACAGCCTGGAAAAGGTGGTCTACGCCCTCGAGACGGCGAAGCCGTACCTGTTCATCGACAACCTGAGCATCCGCTCCAATGCCTACGCGGCGCCCAACGCCGCGCCGACGGCGCCGGATCTGCAGGTGCAGTTCGATCTGTCCGGCTATGTGACGAGGAAGCCGGCATGAGCGCATCCCGCAAACCCGATCGAGTGCTTGGGGCGACGCTGCTCGTTGCAGCGGTCGCGCTGGCGGGCCTGACCGCCTATGAGTGGCAGGCCGGACAGGGATTGAAGGCGGGGCTGGAGCGGCAGGTGCGAAGCGGCACCGCCCGTCCGGCGCCGCTCGACATCCTGCCTCCATTCGAGTTGCAGCCGCTGTCGGCCTACTCCGGCATCGTGCAGCATCCGCTGTTCACGCCGAGTCGGGAGCCGGCGCCGGCCGCCAGCGCGAGTGCGGCCCCGCCTCGCAAGCTCGTCTTGACCGGAATTGCGAACAACGCCGCCGAGGCGGTCGTGCTGATCAAGGATCTGCAGACCGGCCAGACCGAGCGACTGCGTGCGGGAGCGCCGGATGCGGACGGGCTGGAGCTTGAGTCGGTCGAGGGCACGACCGCCGTGCTCAAACAGGGCAATGCCAAGCTCAAGCTCGATCTGCAGGTTCAGCCGAGCTCGAACGTCGCCGTGCCGGCGCAGCCCGGTCAGATCGCTCCGGCCGCTGGCGCAGCGGCGCCGCCGGCCGCGCCAGCCGCGCCAGCACCAGGACAGCCGCCGGTGCAGCCGGCCAAGGCTGCGCCCCGCGCTCCGGCGGCCAGCGCGACGGACCCGGGACTCATCCTCCTCAATCAGCAGCGGGCCAAGCAGGGCCTTCCGCCGCTGGCGCCTTGAAGCGCCGCAGGAGCGCCAGCCTGCACTGTGCAAGACATCTGCAAGGAACAATCACCATGAGTGCCAAACGCAAACGCCTTCCCTTGACCGTCCTGATCAGCACGGCACTGGCGCTGAGCGGCTGTGCATCGCCGGCGTCTCGCCGCCCCCTGATGCCGGACATCGGCAGCTTGCCGCCGGCACCCGTGGCAAGCATCCCCGCGCCGGAGGCGAACGCGTCAGCGCCTGGCGCGCCGGGTGGCGCCCCGGCGGGGAAGACGACGGGCGAGGAGCACGGCAAAAGCGCCGAAGCCAAGACGAAGGCCTACCTCTTCCCGGGCACGGGGCAGTTCGTCAGGCAGCCCGGCAAGGCGGTCGCCCAGCCCGCTGCGGGCGGCGAGGGTACGTCGCTCAACCTCGAAGGTGCGGATATCCGCCAAGTGGCGCACGTCATCCTGGGCGACGTGCTCAAGGTCAACTACGTCGTCGATCCGCGCGTGCAGGGCAGCATCACGCTTCGAACAAGCAGTCCGGTGCCGAAGGATGCGCTGATTGCGACCCTCGACACCGCATTGCGGATGAATGGTGCGGCGCTGGTCCACGACCCGCAGGAGAACCTCTACAAGATCGTCCCTCTCGCCGCGGCGATCAAAGGCTCGGTCGCGCCCGAGATCGCGGGGGCGAACGTGCCGCTGCAAGCCGGCTTCAGCATCGTTGTCGTGCCGCTCAAGTTCATGGGCGCGGCCGAGATGGCCAAGATCCTGCAGCCGTTGACCCCGGACGGCGGCGTCATCCGCGTCGATCCGGTGCGCAACCTGCTGATCCTCGCGGGCAGCCAGGGCGAACTGCGCCACATGATCGACACGGTCGACATGTTCGACGTCGACTGGATGGCCGGGATGTCGGTGGGCATCTACAAGCTGGCCAACATGGACGTCAAGAGCGCCGAGCCCGCGGTCGACAAGCTGTTCGGCCCCAAGGCAGACAGCCCGCTCGCCGGCCTCGTCCGGGTGATTCCGCTCGAGCAGCTCAACGCCTTCATGGTCGTCACGGCGCAGCCGGCCTACCTGGACAAGGCCAAGACCTGGATTCACCGCATCGACCAGGCCGGTTACGGCGGCACGCAGCTCTTCGTCTACCCGGTCAAGAACGGCGATGCCGCGCAGCTTGCCAAGGTGCTCAGCGCCATCTATTCCAAGGGCGGCGCCGCACAGAGCACGGAGGCGTCGGTCGCGCCCGGTTTGTCGGGCACGTCGTTGATGTCCTCGCCGAGCACCGCCACTGCGAGCGCATCGACTTCGCTGCTCGGCAGCACCGGCAGCACGTCGATGCCGACGTCGACCACCGCCGGGCTGGGCAGCGGCCTGAGTTTGCCGACGACGCAGCAGACCCAGGCGGCGCAGGGCGGCATCGTCAGCGGCGGCGACCAGAGCGTCACCCTCAAGTCCGAGGGCGGGGTCAAGATCATCGCCGACAAGGACAACAATTCGCTGCTCATCCTCGCCACCGCGCAGGAGTTCGAGAAGATCGAGGCGGCGCTGCGCAAGCTCGACACCAGCCCCCGGCAGGTGCTGATCCAGGTGACCATTGCCCAGATCACGCTGAACAACAACCTGCAATACGGCCTCGAATGGTTCTTCAGCAACAATGGTGGCACGGTCAACGGTCAGCTCGTCACCAACCTGGGCACATCGGGCGGCTCGATCCCGTCGACGCCGACGTCGCTGAGCAACGGTTTCTCGATCTACAAGCTCGGATCGGCCGGTGACATCCGTGCGCTGTTCAGCGCGCTGGAGGTGGACTCCGACCTCAAGATCCTGTCCACGCCGCAATTGATGGTGACCGACAACCAGACCGCGCAGATCCAGATCGGCGACCAGGTGCCGACGCTCGGCAACACCCAGACCACCAGCACCGGCACCATCACCAGCGTCAACTACATCAGCACCGGCGTGCAGCTCACCGTGACCCCGCGGATCAATGCCGGCGGCCTGGTGTCGATGGACATCTCGCAGGCCGTCAGCACGCCGAGCGCGACGACGACCTCGCAGATCAATTCGCCGACGGTCAGTCAGCGGTCGATCGTGACCCACGTCGCCGTGCAGTCGGGCAAGACGCTGGTGCTGGGCGGGCTGATGCAGGATCAGGATGGCGGCGGCAACACCGGCCTGCCTTACCTGTCGCGTCTTCCGGTGCTCGGCGCGCTGTTCGGCGCGCAGAGCCAGAGCAAGGTGCGCAACGAACTGGTGGTGCTGATCACGCCGCGGGTCATCAACAACCCGGAAGAGGCGAGCGACATTACCCGCGAATACCGCAATCGCGTCGACGAACTGAAGAAGGAAGTCCAGGGTATCAGTGCCCACCGCGCCGCCACCGGCCTGCCGGACGCCGCCCCGCAAGCGGCGGGAAACGAATGACAACGGGTCGATTCCGGTGCGGCGCGCCATTGGAAGTGGAGTGGGGCGTTGCGGTTTGACAACGCGGCTTGATCGTGCGGCGCCGGGCCCCTTGTGCATTCGTCGTCGATCTCTATACTCGAAAATTCGAGATTTGCGGGGCGAGCAAACTCGTTGGCATGTGAATTGCTATACAACAATCACGCCGAGTCGATCGGAACTTAACCGTTGAGGGGAGGGAAAGACCGTACGAGAGCCACATTGGATGAGGGCGGTTCTGCCCCGTGGCAAGTCAACGCTGGCGTTCAGCAGCTTGCCGTGCATCGATCTTCCAACAGTTCGCCGAATTCACTTACAAACCGTTGACGAGCCGCGAAGTTCGCATGCTAGTATTTCCCCAGCGCCGCGATTTGCCAAGAGATATCGCCGCTTGTTTGTTTACAACCCGTTCTGAAAGGAAGTTTTTTATGAACAACCGCAATTTCAAGAAGACCCTGGTGGCGATCGCTGCGGGCGCTGCGCTGACCAGCCTGGGCATGGCCGCTGCCAACGCCGAGTCGCTGCTGTTCCCGTACTGGAGCACCGAGGCCGGCACGACCAGCGTGCTGTCGCTGAGCGCTGGCGCCAACCTGAACGGCACCGCCATCCACTATGTGTGGAACTACGGTTCGTCCTGCACCCACTTCGACAACTACGGTTCGCTGACCGCCAACGACCTGATCCAACAGTTCGTGACGCAGCCCGCCGGCACCCCGGCGCTGTTCGGTGACAAGTCGACCCCGGCCTACTTCCCGGCCATCAACGGCGGATCGAGCGGCTTCCTGGTCGTGTCCGACAACGGCGGCAACGCTGGCGGCACGGTCGGCCCGCTGGGCAGCCTGCGTGGCCAGATGGTCATCGCGTCGGCCTCCGCCGGCATCGTGACCTCCTACTCGGGCATCCCGCAAACCGTGGCTGCCAACGAAGGCGATTTCAGCACGCTGAACGCGGTGCAGTATCGTCTGAGCTGGTACCCGCAATCGGTGGTCAACCCGACCTCCTGGTTCGCGGTCGTGACCGGTAACATGAGCTCGGCGATTCAAGCCGGCGCCAACTGGGCCGGTACCGCCACGTACACCAACGGCGGCAACGTCTACGGCCGTGACGAAGATGCCTACTCGGGTTCGGCGACGGGCTCCGTCACCTGCTCGGGCTCGCTGACCCCGACCAGCTTCATGAACAGCGCCCAGATCGCTTCGGCGACCAACGGCGGCCTGGTCAACGTCACGTTCGCTCCGGTCGCGGCCACCAACGCCACCGGCGTGGTCCTGACCAAGCTGGAAACCACCACGGCCCTGGGTGCGACCAACACGTTCATCACCCCCGAGAAGGCGACTTCCGGTCAAGGCTGGTAATCCAGGCTCGTCCTTGGATTGCTTCCAAAATGGCGCTTCGGCGCCATTTTTTCTTTTTTGCGTTCCGGCGGTCCGGCGTCGCACTGCGTGTGCGCCGGGCCGCAGCAAGGGAATTTTTCGGCGACGGCCGCTTCCAACGGCGTGAGCCGAATCGGGCTCGTCCCTGCCGGCGCGTCGCGCCGGTGTCTTGTTCAATCTGGACCCCTCTCCTATGCGCGTGACCCGTCATCCGTTCCGCATGGCCGCCATCGGCCTGTTCTTCGCCGGTCTATCGGCCTGTTCGGCATCCACCCCCTTCGCCGTCGGCGCGACCGCGCTGCAACTCGACAGCATCTACCAGGGCGACCTGTCGGGCAAGCCGGCGGTCGCCGAAGTCGACGGCCAGCTCGTCTCGCTCTATGCCACCGCGGACAACCGGGTCGCGTTCAAGCGCGGCGACAAGGTCACGCTGCTCGACGCCGGCATCAAGGCCAAGGGCGGGCGATTCTTCGAACTGCACCAGCAGGGCGGCACGCTCTACGCGCTGTGGTGGAACCACCAAGACGCCAAGGCGCTCTACTGCGCGGTGTCGACCGACGGCGGCAAGACCTTCGCGCCGACCCGGGTGGTCAATAGCGATCATGGCGTGCTGCCGCCGTACACCATCCTGACCCTGCCGGACGGGGCGGTTGGCGTGGCCTACATGGATGAGCGTTCGCCCAAGTACGAGGTCTATTTCAACCGCAGCGGCGACGCCGGCAAGACCTGGGACAAGCAGGATCAGCGGCTCGACACGGCGCCGAAGCCGCCGGAGCAAAGCAGTGCAATGTTCCCCAGCATGGTGCAGAGCGGCGCCGACTGGGTGGTCGTCTGGACCGACCATGCCAAGGTTGATGGCCAGCCGGTCGGCCGGATCCTGGTCCGGACGTCGAGCGACGCCGGCAGGCAGTGGTCTCCGGAGAAGGTGATCCTGCAGAGCCCGAGCATGCTGTATTCGGTCCACGCCGAGACCGTCGGCAACGACGTGGTGGTGATGCTGCAGGACACGCTGAAGGGCGTGATCGCGCTGCGTTCGACCGATCACGGCCGGAGCTGGACCGACCTCGGTGCGGCGCCCGGGACGCAGGCCACCAACAACAGCGGCATTCGGTTCGCCGGCACGGGTGCGACGGCCTATGCGGTCTGGATGGCGCAGAAGGACGCCAAGAGCAAAGGCAAGGTGTTCGCGGCGGTGCTGGATCTGGCGAGCGGGAAATGGGCGGCGCCCGAGCAGGTCGACGCCGGCAAGCCCGAGGGCGTCGGTGCGACCCTGTCGCTCGAGCCGAGCGTGGCCGTCACCGGATCGGGTGTTCCCGTGATCACGTGGACCGACTTCCGCAACATCCGTCCCAACATCTACCTGAGCGCGTCGTTCGATCACGGCAAGACCTGGACCGCGCCGCAGGATGTGGAACTGCCGGGACAGTATTCGAGCATCTTCTCCAGCGTGATTCCGCGCGAGGATTCCGTGCTGCTGTCCTACGAGCGCTTTCCCGCGGATGATCACAAGGTGCGCCAGGCGCTCGTGATCGACGTCAAGCTGGACAAGGGGCATGGCTTCGCCGGGCTGCCGCAGCCCAAGGCCATGACGGCGTCCGCCAAGGAGCAGCAGCTGAAGGACCGCGTGGCTGCCTTCTGGAAGGAACGGACGTCCGGCGATTTCGCCAAGACCTACGGCTATTTCGATCCGGCGTTCAAGATGGCGAACACCCCCGCCGCCTTCGTCAAGACCCAGGGCAACTTCTTCTACCACAGCGCCAAGACCGACAAGATCACCGTCGAGGGCAACGTGGCCCAGGTGAGCGAGAAGATCAACTACGAGGTCAAGCCGACGGAGATCGCCGGCCAGGAAGTGAAGGTCCCACCGACCACGGTCGACCTGAAGACGACCTGGGTGTGGATCTACGACAACTGGTACCAGGTCTACACCTCGCCGTTCGGCCAGCCGTATCTGCAATACTGATCGGCATCGCCGCTGCGGCACCTTGATCCGCGCAGCCTGCCGCCGATGTGTCCTCGGCTGCGGGCTGCACGGTCTCGGCTGCCGCCCAAATCCGGCCATCCTGTTGCTGCCATGAAAGCTGCGAACTTGCTGCGTGCGCCGCTGCGTCACCGCGAGCTGCTGGTCCTGCTGGTGCGTCGCGACATCGCCGCGCGTACCTCCGGAACGGTCCTCGGCGGACTCTGGATGCTGGTGCAGCCGGCGCTGCAGGTCGCCGCGTTGTGGTTCCTGCTCGACGTGGTCCTGAAGGTCCGCTTTCCGGGCATGAAGGGCGGGTTCGTGGGCTACTACCTGACCGGGATGCTGCCTTGGCTGATGATCAGCGAAATCATCCAGCGCAGCCTCGGCGTCATGCCCGAATACGCCGCGCTGTACCAGCGCGCCGTGTTTCCGTTGCATCTGCTGCCGCTGATCCCGCTGGCCGTCAGCGGTGCCATCTATACGCTGATCTTCGTCCTCGTCGCCGGCGCGGTGGCGGGGTTGGGGGGGGCGCTCGGTGCCGCGCTGCTGATGGCGGGGTTGCTCCTCTGGTTGTTGCCGTTCTGCTACCTGCTCGCGGTTCTGGGGCTGTTTGTGCGCGATCTGCAGCAGCTCGCCCCGTTCGTACTGACCATGCTGCTCTACGTGACGCCGATCCTTTACCTGCCGCAGGCGTTCCCCGCGCGACTGCACTGGTGGCTCGACGTCAACCCGTTCGCGCACGTCATGGTGCTGGCGCATGCCGCCGTCCAGCGGCAACCCTGGAGCGCACTGAACCTCGCCATTCCCGCGTTGCTCTGGGGAGCGGTCATCGTTCCGGCGGCATTCCTGTTCGTGCGCGCCCGACCCCATATGCGCGAGGCGCTGTGAGCATGGGCGTTGCTGTCGAACTCGACCACGCGGGCAAGACGTATGCGCTGTATCGGCACGGCGTCGACCGCCTGCTGGAGGCGGCATTCGGGCGGGTGCGGCACACCGAATTCGTTGCGCTGCAGCCGCTGTCGCTGCGGATCGACGAGGGCGAGGTGGTCGGGCTGATCGGCATGAATGGCGCCGGCAAGAGCACCCTGCTCAAACTCCTCGCCGGAACGCTGAGCCCGACGGCCGGTCGCGTCGCCGTGCATGGACGGATCGCCGCGCTGCTCGAACTCGGCACGGGCTTTCACCCCGACATGACCGGACGCGACAACGTGTACCTCGCTGCAGCGGTGATGGGGCTGCCGAAGACGCGCATGGATGCGTTGTACGACCGGATCGTCGAATTCTCCGGGCTGCACGACTTCATGGACCAGCCGGTGAAGACCTATTCGTCGGGCATGTTCGTGCGTCTGGCCTTTGCCGTGGCGACCAGCGTCGATCCCGATGTGCTGATCGTCGACGAGGCGCTGTCGGTCGGGGACGGGGCATTCGCACGCAAGTCCTTCGATCGCATCATGGGGTTCAAGAAGGCGGGCAAGACCATCCTGTTCTGCTCGCATTCGCTCTACCAGGTCGAGGCCATCTGCACCCGCGTGCTGTGGATCCATCAGGGCAAGGTGATGATGGACGGCGATCCGGGCCAGGTCACGGCCGCGTACAACGCCTTCCTCGGCAGCGAGTCGGCCAAGGACGACATCCATCATCTGCCCGCCGGCGTGGCGCAGGCGGGAGACGTGCCGCTCGGCGCAATGAAGGGGCACGCACGCCTCATCAAGGTGCGCGTGAGCGCCGGAGGCGAGCCGGCGCCCGCGCTCGACCTCGTCTGCGGTGAATCCGATCTGCGTGTCGACGTGGAGTTCGCGTCCGACCCGTCGCTGCCCGCGCCGACTCTCGCGGTGGCACTCGTCGGGGCCGATGGTCGCTTCGTCTGCAGCGCCGGCACGCTCAACGACGATCTTCCATTGCAGCGACGGGCCGATGGCAGCGGTGGCGCCAGCCTCACCTATGCGCGCCTGCCGCTGCTCAAGGGCAGCTACTGGGTGCATGTGTTCCTGATGTGCGAGGAGGCCGTGCACGTCTACGATCAGGCCGACGCGGTCGCCGAGTTGCGGATCTCGCAGCGCGACCTTCAGCAAGGCGTTGTCAGTCTGCCGCACTCCTGGGAGGTTGCGGCGACTGCGGGCTGAGCGCACGGGCCCTCGCGGCCGGGGCGCTGGCAAAATGGCGGTGCATCCGGCAATGCGCCGGATCGTTCCGTTCATGGTCCGGCGGAGAAATGGCGCCGAACCTGCCTCTTGTCGCCCAAATGCCCGAAGCCATTCCCTTCGCTCCTGAAACGCGGCCGGCCGATTCCGGCCATGCGCCATTCAACGCATGGGAGCATTTGCCCTCGCCGCCCTCCGGCGTCGTCGTTTGGGTGGCCGAAGAACACGCCACCGTTCCCCGGGGGGGCGACGCCGCCGCGGCGCGACGAGCGGGGACCGAGATTCTCACGGATCGCTGGTCGACTTCCTGCCGGGCGCTGTCGGTCGAGCATCTGCCGGATTCCGTAGCCGCCTTCTGGCTCGTCGGCGTGACCTCGGCGGCCAACATCCTCGCCTGCCTGCAGCGGGTACGCGACCGTCTCACGGCGGCCGGCACGGTCGTCATCACCTTCGGCGTCGATGCTCAGCCATCGCGCGTTCCGCGGTGGCGCGAGTTCTGGGTGTCCATCGGACAGCGCCTCGGATTCGGGCTTCGGGATCGCGGACCCGGCCACCTGGTTCTGGAACTCGCGGACGAGCAGCCGCGCTGGCGCCTGGCGCTCGCGAGCGAGCGCGACTGGCCGCAGGTCGGTGAGCTGTTCGAGGCGATCTACCACCAGCCCCTGGACCGCGAACTGTGGGCGTGGAAATACGCCGAGGGACGCGGGAATGCCGTGCTCGCGTTCAAGGGGGACCAACTTGTCGCGCATTACGGCGGCATGTATCGCGACATTCGGCTCGCCGGGAAGCCGGAGTGGGCGATGCAGGTCGGCGACGTCATGGTGCATCCGGCGCAGCGTGCGGTCTGGACGCGCCAAGGGGCGTTCTTTCTCACCTGCTCCACCTGGGCGGAAATGTACGGGCCGTTCGACTTCGGCTTCCCGTCGGGACGGCACATGCGGCTTGCCGAGAAGCTCGGCATCTACGTGCAGGCGGGAAAGGTGCTGGAATCGCGCTGGACGCCGGCAGAGCGCCCCGGCCCGCGCATCGCCACCCGGCTCCAGCCGATCGCTGCGCAAACCGCCGCCATCGGTGCCGAGATCGACGCGCTCTGGTCCGCCATGGCCGCGGATCTGGCCGAGGCAGCCGTCTGCGTGCGCGACTGGCGGTGGCTGCAGCGCCGGTATCTGCAGCATCCGAGCTTTCGCTACGAAGTCGTCGCGGTGCGCGCTCGTTGGACGGGGCGGTTGATTGGCGTGCTTGTGATCCGCCTGCATCCGGACGAATGCGAACTCCTCGATCTCGTTGGCCGTCTTGCCGATATCCCCGCGCTGATCGACCAAGCCAGGCGGATCTGCGCCCTGCGCGGCCGCCGATCGCTGTATCTGTGGATCAGCGACACGCGCGCGCGGCACTTCCAGGTGCACGGCGCGACGCAGCGGGAGATCGATCTGGAGATTCCCACGGACGGGTGGACTGGCTCGCCGCGGGCGAGGGAACTGGTCGACCGGTGGTGGCTGACGGCCGGCGACAGCGATTACCGCTGATGGTGGGTTGGCGTTGCCGTGCGGTGTGCAAGGCATTTGTTTTGGGCGGTGACTGCGCTTTCTGCCGGCATGGAATCGCGGCGCGCAGAATCACCAGATAAAGATGAAGGAATTTCATGTATCTGACCGTTGATGACATTGTCAAGGAAAACAGGATATCGGGGCGGGGATTTACGCCGGATGGCGCGCCGCGGCCGTTTACGAACGAAGAATTCTTCGAGATTTCCCGCGAGATGGGCGCGACTCAGGAGAATCCGGCCTACCGATCGCTCTTCGAGGCGCTTGCGCAGTGGATTCGCGGAACGCTCGGCGTCACCCGGGCGCTTGAAATCGGCTCGGGGCCCGGCTATCTGCTGAACTGCCTGAACGAACTGGGCGTCGATGCGCAGGGCGTTGACGGAAATCCGTACAGTCGCGCGTTTTTCGTCTGCCAGCATCCGCGCTTCGCGCACCGCTATGCGCTCGATCCGACGTTTTCCAACAAATATCAGCCGGTCGATGCGTTGGTCAGCATCGAGGTGTTCGAGCACATTCCAGATGATGGGCTGCACAATATCCTGAAAAAGGTGCGCGAGGAGCTTCACCCCAAGTATTTCGTCTTTTCCTCGACCCCACATGCCGATCCGAACGAACACTGGGACCTGCAGTGGGGGCATATCAACATCAAGCAACCAGCCGAGTGGGATCGGCTGTTTGCCCAGTACGGATACAACCGCACCGCCCTGCGTCCGCCCGTGACAGAGTGGGCGGCGCTGTATGCGTCATCGAACTAGACATCGGCCGGGCCACGCGCCGGAGTCGCCGCGGAAACCGAATTCCCTGCCTCCTGCGCCATCGCGGATCTGGAAATCCCGGTGTGTCGAGCGCACCCCATTGAGCATTTCCCGCACAGGCAACAATAGAGACAACATGAAATGAATCGAGCGACCGGCTTGTTTACACGGAAATGGCCGTGGATCCGCGGGGGGGAGAGCGGCCGCGCCAGCGCCATCCCCGCGCGTTCGTGGGGCATTTTTCTGGTGACGCTCGTTCTCGGTGTCCTTGCGTCGCAGTTCATCCCGCCGTTCCAGTCGCCCGACGAGAACGCGCACTTGGATCGCGCGTATCTGTTGTCTGAGGGGCATCTGTTTCTGACCACGCAATCGGACAAGGCCAATACCGGCGGTGGATACATTGATCAGGGGCTGGAGACCTTCGGCTCCATCTATCAGGGCATTCCAGGGCATGTCGACAGCGTGGTGACACGCGACATGGATCAACAGGCAAGTGCCGTGAAATGGACCGGGAAAACAGTCTTCGTGGGGGCCGCGGGGACTGGATACTATTTCCCGATCGTCTATGCTCCCCCGGCGTTGGGACTGCGGATTGGGAAATTGCTCGATTGGAGCGTTTTGAATTCGTATCGGCTTGCGAGGTTCCTGACCCTGCTGTCCGCGCTGTCGCTCCTGGCGCTGGCCGCGCGCATTTATCCGCCGAACTGGTTGGCAGTGGCGATTCTGCTGACGCCGATGAGCATCCTGCAGCTCTGCTCGCCGACCATCGACGGAATTTCGACCGCACTGACGTTTCTCGTGGCGAGCCTGTTCCTGCGCGCGTATGCGCAGGACAAGCGATTCGCCGTCTGGATGACGGCGCTGCTCGGCGTTGCGGTGGCCATATTGGCGACGTCGCGGCCGAACATGCTGCCGCTGCTCCTGATGCCGTTCTTTGTCTGGCGTGCGCAACGACAGAAACGGGTGGCATTGCTCTATCCGATCGCGATCGTCGCGTTTGTCGGAATCTGGACGCTGTTCACGGTAAAATCGAATTTTGTTGTCGCAGATCGCTCGCAGAGCACGGCTGATGTCATCGCCTATTATTTGGGCCACCCGCATGCCTTGGTTGGCGCCTATGTCGATACGCTTACGAGCAGGGCCCAGATTTTCGATTATTTCTATGGCTTTGTTGGCGTGCTTGGCTGGCTGGATACCTGGCTGCCGCTGAGGTTCTACAGAGAATTCGGCCTTGCGCTGCTCGTTCTCGTGCCGCTGAGCATGGTTTCAACCCGATATGTGAAGGAATATCGGGAAAGGCTGTTGCTCCTGGCTGTTGCGATCCTTTCGACGTTCCTGATATTTCTCGCGCTGTTGCTCGTCTGGAATTCGGCGCCCGCGGCGACGATTCAAGGCGTTCAGGGGCGGTATTTCATTCAGCCATTTATTCTCCTGGCCTACGCCATTGCCACGCCGGCGGACGCGGGTTGGCGTTGGGCCAGAAGGGCTGCGGCGACGGTCGTGGTGGTTCTGGGGCTGCTGGATGCCGTTGCCGTTCCGCAGACCCTGCTGAGTCGCTATTTCATCGGGGCTGGCGCGAGCGGGGCGGTGGTTTCCGCGCCGCTGCAAAACAGCGGCCAGATCGCATTGCCGCTTTTTCCCGGCCAAAGTCTCGTCGGCGCGATGCCAGGGAATGTCGTTGCAGGGCGCATGCGGGTGCGGTCGGCGTCCATTCTGATCGGCAACTATTTCAATTCGAGTGATGGAAGTCTCGAGGTCCGGATCTGCCAATCCAACCAGTGCACGGCCAATGCACCG
>JAJXTQ010000379.1 GCA_021783685.1 Pseudomonadota bacterium
CTCCGACGAAGGCCAGATCGTGCTCGGCGGCGGCGGCGCCGAAGACCAGTTCGTCTGAGCGGCGCCGCCGCGCATATGAGGTCCACGCCCATTCCCCTGCGGACCGGGGCGACATCCCGTAGAATCTGGCCATGAATTCGGAAGTCGACAAGGGCAAGCTGTCCGCCTGGGAACGCTGGGAGATGGCCGCCTTCGATGGCGTCGAGGACCCGCGTGGTCCGCGGGGAGCGCTTGAGGCACAGCCGGTGCCCGAGATCGCGCTGCCCACCGCGGCAGAGATCGAGCAGATCCGTCAGGCGGCGCATCAGGAAGGCTTCCAGCAAGGCCGGCAGGAGGGCTATAGCGCCGGGCAGGCGCAGGCGAGCGCAGAAGGCCGGCGACTGGCCGCCCTGGCGGTTCAATTGGATCAGGCACTGGCGCAATTCGACCAGCAGATGGCCGAGGATCTGCTGCACCTGGCCCTCGAAGTGGCGCGTCAGGTGGTGCGCCAGTCGGTCGCCGTCCGGCCTGAACGGGTGATCGAAGTGATCCACGAAGCCTTGGCGCAACTGCCGCTGGCGCACGCGGTGATCCGCCTGCATCCCGAGGATGCGTCGCTCGCGCGCTCCTATCTCGGCGACCAACTCGCCCACGCCGGCCATCGCATCCTGGAAGATGCGCGCCAGCAGCGCGGCGGCTGCCTCGTCGAGTCGGGCGGCAGCCAGCTCGACGCCAGCGTGACAACGCGCTGGCGGCGTGTGGCGGAGAGCCTGGGTGCCGGCTCGGACTGGCTCGATGAACCGCCGGAGGCTCCGTCTTGAACCCGCATCACAGCCGCTGGTCCGAGTTCCTCCAGACTTGCCGGGAGCAGGCGAGGCAGGCTGCACCCTTCCAGCTGTCCGGACGCCTGACGCGCATCAACGGCCTGGTCATGGAGGCCACCGGTCTCAAGCTGCCGCTGGGTTCCGGCTGCCATATCCAGGTACCCTCGGGCGGCACGGTCGAGGCGGAGGTGGTCGGCTTCTCCGGGGAGAAGGTCTATCTGATGCCCAGCGAGGACGTCTATGGCCTGGCGCCGGGCACCCAGGTGACGGCGCTGGAGACCCCGCCGCCGATGTTGCGCATCGGCGAACGCCGCCCGCGCCAGCGCCGCGCCATCGATCGCGCCAAGCACCTGCCGGTGGGCGAGTCCCTGCTGGGCCGGGTGCTGGACGGCAACGGCCGGCCGCTCGACAGCCTGGGACCGCTCGACGCCAAGCAGTCCCGCGCCCTGCAGTCCCGCCCGGCCAATCCGCTGGCGCGCGCGCCGATCACCCAGAGCCTAGACGTCGGCATCCGCGCCATCAACGCGCTGCTCACCGTCGGCCGCGGCCAGCGGCTGGGACTGTTCGCCGGGTCTGGCATCGGCAAGAGCGTGTTGCTGGGCATGATGGCGCGCTATACCGCGGCCGACGTGATCGTGGTCGGGCTGATCGGCGAACGCGGCCGGGAAGTCAAGGAGTTCATCGAACAGATCCTGGGGGTGGAGGGCTTGCGCCGCTCGGTGGTGGTGGCGGCACCGGCCGACACCAGTCCGCTGATGCGCCTGCAGGGCGCCTCCTACGCCACCGCCATCGCCGAGCAGTTCCGCGACCAGGGCATGAACGTGCTCTTGATCATGGATTCCCTGACCCGCTACGCCATGGCGCAACGCGAGATCGCCCTGGCCATCGGCGAACCGCCGGTGACCCGCGGCTACCCGCCCTCGGTGTTCGCGCGCCTGCCCCAACTGGTCGAGCGCGCCGGCAACGGCGAACTGGGCGGCGGCTCGATCACCGCCTTCTACACCGTGCTGGTCGAGGGCGACGACCAGCAGGATCCGATCGCCGACTCCGCCCGCGCCATACTCGACGGCCACTTCGTACTCTCGCGCAGCCTGTCCGATGCCGGCCACTATCCGGCGATCGACATCGAGCAATCGATCAGCCGCGCCATGACCAACCTGATCGGACCGGCGCACCTGGAGCAGGTGCGCCGCTTCAAGCAGCTCTACTCGCGTTACCAGCGCGCCCGCGACCTGATCGCGGTGGGCGCCTACGTCGCGGGTGCCGATCCGATGCTCGACCAGGCGATCGCCCTGCTGCCGAAAATGGAAGCCTTCCTGCAGCAAGGCATCGGCCAACGCGCCACCGACGCCGACAGTCTCGCCGACCTGGCCCAGTTGTTCGCCTAGCGGCCAATCCGGTCCATCGCTCCGTGGCCAAGCCCTTCTCACTGCAAACCCTGCTCGACCTGTCGCAAATGCGCATGGACGAGGCCGGACGGCGTCTGGCCAAGCTCCTGGCCGGCGAGCAGGAAGCCAGCGAACGGGTCTTGCTGCTCCAGCAATACCGCGATGAATATCTGGCGCGTTTTGCCGCTGCCCGCCAAAACGGCATCGGCCGGGACGCGATGGAGAATTACCGTTCTTTCCTGGTTCGCCTGGACGAGGCCGTCGGCCAGGCCCAGGAAATGGCCGCGCAGTCCCGGCAGCGCACCGCCGCCGGCCAGCGCGAATGGCTCGATCAGCGCGGCCAGGTCAAGGCTTACGACAAGCTGGCCTTGCGCCATCAACTCAGGGAACAAGTGATCGAAAATCGCCAGGAGCAGAAGTTCCAGGACGAACACGCCGCCCGCGGCCGCCACTTCGACGGCGACGCCGGAGAGGAGTAGCGCCCGGCCCGGGAGAGCTGGCACGCTGTTTGCTGCTTCAGCGGCAATCGACTGCCACGCATCAGGGAAAAAGCTCCATGCCGGAAATCAACGTACTGCCCAGCCTGTCTGCGGCGCCGACACCGGTCAGCAGCGGCAATCCGGCCGGCGACCAGGGGACAGGACAATTCGCCGTCGAACTGCACCGCCAGATCAACGCCGGACAGACAGACAAAACGGCAAGCGCCAATCCTGGGGCCGGCTCAGCCAGCACCCCCGCCACCAACCCCGCCACCCAGCCAGCCGCCAAAGCCGAGGCTGCGCC
>JAJXTQ010000380.1 GCA_021783685.1 Pseudomonadota bacterium
GCGGGGTGGCGCTGAGCAGCGCGCGGCGGGTGGGGGACATCGGCGGACTCCTGGAACGTTAATAATACTAACATTCCTACCCACCCGGTGATCAGGGCACAACCAAAACCTGTTCATCCGAGGATCGGAGAGCGCCGTTCAGCCTGACCAGAGCCGGCCCGTCCCCCGCGGGAGACAGGCCGGACCGAGACGTCAGCCGGCCAGGCGGGCCGCCAATTCGGCGACGTGCTTGCCCTGGTACTCTGCCAGCGCGAGCTCGTTCGCCGAGGGCTGGCGGGACCCATCCGGCCCGGCCAGCGTCGTGGCGCCATACGGCGTGCCGCCGGTGATCTCGGCCATGTTGACGAGGCCGGCCTGCGAGTACGGGATGCCGACGATGATCATGCCGTGGTGCAGCAACGTGGTGTGGAATGAAGTGATGGTCGTCTCCTGCCCCCCGTGCTGGCTCGCGGTCGAGGCGAAAACACTGCCGATCTTGCCGATCAGCTTGCCTTGTGCCCAGAGCCCGCCCGTCTGATCGAGAAAGTTGCGCATCTGCGCGGCCATGTTGCCGAAACGCGTGGGCGTGCCGAAGATGATGGCATCGTATTCGGCCAACTCGTCCACGGTGGCGATCGGCGCGGCCTGGTCGAGCTTGACATGCGCCTTCTCGGCGACCTCGCGCGGCATCAGTTCGGGGACGCGCTTGACCGCGACGGTTGCCCCGGCGACGGAGCGCGCGCCGGCGGCGACGGCCTCGGCCATGCGCTCGATATGGCCGTAGCTTGAGTAATAGAGAACGAGGATTTTGCTCATCGTGGCTTCCTTGCGCTGGTGTTCCGGGCGAGCGGGCCCATACCGTAAGCAAGCATATTATCTGATATCGAACTTGTCTAGCGCTGTAACCTCCACGGCGCGTTCCGGCGGGCCGACAGGCAGGGCGGTTGATCGCCCGCGGCGCCGCTGCGAGACTTCGCCATGATAAGGCCGGGTTTGACACCGGGACAGAGAGGGGAGACGCGTCATGACCGAATCGGAGTTCCGTGCGCTGGTGCTCACCGAGCAGGAGGGCGGCGTGCATGCCGAGATCCGCACGCTCACTGAGGCGGATCTGCCGGAGGGCGACGTCACCGTCGCCGTCAGCCATTCCTCGCTCAACTACAAGGACGCGATGATCCTGAAGGGTGTCGGGCGGCTGGTGCGGACATATCCGCATGTGCCCGGCATCGATCTCGCCGGTTCTGTCCTCGCCTCGACGGATCCCGGCTACGCGCCCGGTGATGCTGTGCTGCTCACCGGCTGGCGGGTCGGCGAGACGCATTGGGGTGGCTTTGCCGAGCGCGCGCGGGTGAAGGCTGGCTGGCTCGTCCGCCGTCCGGCCGGTTTTTCCGCCGCTTCGGCGATGACGGTGGGCACCGCTGGGATCACCGCGATGCTGGCGATCGAGACGCTCGAGCGCGCCGGACTGGCGCCGGAGCGCGGCGAGGTGCTCGTCACCGGCGCGGCGGGCGGGGTCGGCAGCATGGCGGTGGCGATGCTGTCGCGGCTCGGCTATCGCGTCGCCGCCTCGACGGGGCGCGGCGAGGAGGCTGATTACCTCAAAGGGCTCGGCGCTGCTGACATCGTGCCGCGCGCCGAGTTGGCCGCCGCCGGCGACCGGCCACTGCGCGCCGAGCGCTTCGCGGGCGCCATCGATGCCGTCGGTGGACGTGTGCTGGCGGGGGTGTTGCCACAACTCCGCTATGGCGGCGCGGTTGCGGCCTGCGGCCTGGCGGGTGGGAGCGAGCTGGTCACCAGCGTCATTCCCTTCCTGCTGCGCGGGGTGAGCCTTCTCGGCATCGACTCCGTCATGCAGCCCCTCGCGGCCCGCGAGCGGGCGTGGGCGCGTATCGCCCAGCTTCTACCCGAGGCGACGCTGGCTGTGATGCGCCGGGTGGTTGGCCTCGATGAGGCCGCTGCTCTGGCCGACGATATGCTGGCCGGACGCGTCCGCGGACGCGTCGTCGTCGATCTCGGCCGCCGCCTGGCCTGAGCGCGGCCGCTTGCAGCCTCCGTGCCGCACCAGCGCGCTCGGCGCGACGGCGCTGCAAGCCTCTCCGCTCGTTGGAGCACGGCCCGACCTGATGGAATCATCAGGTCGGGCCGTGCTGTAGAAACATGTAACTCCAGAGCGGCTTATCTCCGATGGGCGCGAGCCGGAATGGCTCAATCGGACCAGATGTCGCTGTAACAGGAGGCGGCTCGCCCGCGGGGCGGCTGGCGCCGCCATTCGTTACTCAATCACAGGATTTTGAACACAGTCCGCGGGCCTGGCTTGCGTGGGGCGCATCGCATTCAACTGCGTGGTGACGAGCCCATGCAGGCTGGCGTTGCCGGCAGCAGGGTCCGGTGCGAATTCCAGGGTAATTGCGGCGAGGTCGCATCAGTTCCAACGGCGGCAGGAATTCAGGCACGCACTCAATCGCTTAGGTGGCGCATGAGACGTATTTGCAGATAATCTATATTGAAACATCGCTCATTCAGAACGACTCCGCGCCGGCGTTGGACAATTCTAGCTCGCCGAGAATGCGGCCCGAATCGTCGTGCTTCCTGAGTTCTGCACTGCAACAATCGCAATCAGAGAAACTGATTCCCAGAGTCGTCCGCTGGTTGTGGTTTATTGCAAGACCGCAATTGCAATGTGCTCATACTTTTTTTCGACTCATCGTCTGGTCGCATCAAAGTACTCGGGCTCAACAGCAAGTACCATTGACCAATTGTACTGTATGTGGCACGAATTCGCGTGGGCGATACGGGGGCCGTAATTGCCTCAGACTTTGCACATTGGCGAAGAATGTGGCCCGGCCGATCCCCGCCGACGGAGGAGTCTGAAAGTCCCGATCCATGGGGAGAGGTACGTCGGACGTCTGGTCTTGATGACTACGCAATGATAGGAACGGGAGACAGAGAATGCCGACCATCATCAACGGAAATGCCTACGGAGTTTGCACCGTA
>JAJXTQ010000381.1 GCA_021783685.1 Pseudomonadota bacterium
GGTGGTCTGCGCGCCGGTGCTGATCATGCCGAATCTGGGCCTGAACGAATGGGGTCATACCTTCTTCTACGCCGAAGAGCTGTTCGCCGCGCCGATCCACTGGGGCTTCGTGGTGCTCGGATGGGGCCTGTTCGGCATCGGCGGCTTCATGGTGCAGATCCTGCAGCGCATCCGCGAATTGACGACACTCGAACCGAAGCCGATCGGGGGCTGATCCGATCCACCGGATCGACGCAAAGGGCGCTGCCGTCGGCAGCGCCTTTTTTCGTGCGCCACTGTCTTCCTGCGCAGGTCGGTGCCCCCGAAGTTTGGTGGATTCCCGTCACGCCCGGGATAGACGGGCCGGCCTGTCGAAACAAAACGCCAGAAACGGATTTCATGAACGAAATCCGAAGTTCGGCGCCTTCTCGACCCTGTGCGGGCGTGCTGCCGCTGGCCGTCCATGCGGACACGACCGCCATTCCCGACGGCGGGCTGGCGGGGATCGGCGGCCAAGGAGTTGTCTTCGGATTTCGGAAAGGAGAAGGGAAGGGCTTGCGGTGGACTTGGATGATGATGGTGCGTACTCCGTTGAAATGATTTTGTTTTACAGATCAAACATGAAACTATCGAGCCGGACCGGGATTCATGTTTCGAGAGCGGGATACCGATAAGCCTGTGCGGCTTTGAGCGAGGGGATTTCGTGGCATTTCAATCCGACCATCTGGCGCACATCCGCTGCGCCGATGCCCACGTCCATGCGCACCTCTTGGACAGCCACCTCCGGGAGGTTGCCCGCCGCGCCGCCGATCATGCGGCCGGCTTCGGTGGGCAGGACTGGGCGCATCTGGCCGGCCTGTGGCACGACCTCGGCAAGTACCGGCCGGGGTTTCAGCGCTACCTGCGCGCGGCGAGCGGCGCCGAGGCCGAGAACGCCCACATCGAGGGCGGCGCCGGGCGGGTGTCCCATTCCACCGCCGGCGCATTGCTGGCCTGCGAGCGCTTCGGCAGCGCCGGCCGGGTGCTGGCCTATCTGATCGCCAGCCACCATGCGGGGCTGTACGACTGGAACTCCGACACGAGCAGCCTGGAAGCGCGGCTCGCGTCGGAAGCCAGCCGCGTCGAACTGGATGAAGCGCTGGCTGCGGCACCGCCCGAAATCCTCTATCACGGCGCCTTCGCGCCGAATCTGCGCGCCATTCCGGGCGGCCCGGCCGGCTTTGCGCTGTGGCTGCGGATGCTGTTCTCGGCCTTGGTGGATGCCGATTTCCTCGACACCGAGTCTTTCATGGATGAAGGCAAGGCCGCCGCGCGCGGCGCCTGGCCGGAACTCGGCGCGCTGCGCACCGCCTTCGACGCCCACATGGCCAGGCTCGCGGCGACGGCGATCTCGACATCCCCGTTTTCCAGGCGCTCCCCGGTCTCGATTCCATCGGCCAGGCCGCTCACGGATTTGATTGTGTAACAACGACCACAACCCCATGATGACCACCACAACTGGTCACGAGGAGCCATCCATGGAAATCAACGCCGCCGAATTCAAGGCCAAGTGCCTGAAGCTGCTGGACGAAGTCGCCGCCACGCGCGAGCCGCTGGTCATTACCAAGCGTGGCAAGCCGGTGGCCAGGCTGGTGCCGATCGACGACGACACCCGGGAATCGATGTTCGGCTACCTGCGCGGCACCGTCACCATTCTGGGCGACATCGTCGATGTGCCCCACGAGCCGCTGGCGGCCGAAACCGGCGAGGAAGACGAGTTGTACCGGCCACTGATGCGGCCCGGGAAATCGCCGTGATGAGCGATCTGTTAATCGATACCCACATCTGGCTCTGGTACACGGAAGGCATGGCGGACACCCTGTCGACCGACACGCTGATGCAGATGGAGGAGGCGCGCAATGAGCGGCGCCTGCACGTCAGCGTGGTCAGCGTCTGGGAAATCGGCCGGCTGTTGGCCAAGAAGTGCATCGCGCTTTCCGCGCCGCTGCAAGACTGGGTCGGACGAGGGAGGGTATTGCCTGGGCTGCGCCTGCGGGCATTGACCACTGAAGTCGTCATCGAAAGCACCCTGCTTCCCGGCGACCTGCTCACCGATCCGGCCGACCGTTTCCTGATCGGCGAGGCGCGTGTGGCGGGGCTCACGCTGGTGACGGCAGATCGCAAGATCATCGACTACGGCCGGGTGGGGCATGTTCGAGTATTGGGTGGCTGAGGAAAATTCAAGGGATTGCTCATGAAGGGATTTCTGCCGGACAACCAAGACCGCGGGATCGAGCCGGAGCGATTCTTTTACGCGCATAGCGCCAATGCTGTCGGGCAACGGCACCGGCTCAGTGATCACCTGGGTGCGGCGTCCAAACTGGCCTCTCGCTTCGCCGGGAATTTGCCTTGGGCGCAAGAAGCCGCGCTCGCCGGACTACTGCACGACCTGGGCAAGTACGCGGATCGCTTTCAGGCACGGCTGGAAGGCAAAGACGCCGGGCTCGATCACTGGTCTCAAGGCGCCTGGATCGCGCTCTCTCAGCACCGTGCCATTGCCGCCGCGCTGGCGATACAGGGCCATCATGTCGGCTTGCAACGGGGCAATCTCGATGCGTTTCGGGCCATGGCGTTGGACGCGCTGTCAGCCCGGCATCCCTTCAATCTGCAACTGAGTGACCGGGACACCACACGACTTTTACAGCGTGCTCAGGCCGACGGCCTTCAACCAGACACCCCGACATCCACAGCGGTTGCCCTGCAAGGTGGGTTTGCGAAAGCCGTCGCGGCCATGCTGGATGTGCGTCTGCTGTTCTCGTGCCTGGTGGATGCCGATTTTCTGGATACCGAAGCCCATTTCGATGGCCACGCCCAAGGCAAGCGCGTTCGTCCAGCCGGGTCAGCGCTCGACCCCAAGGCGGGGATCGACGCCCTAAATCGCTACATGGGTGAACGCGTCCGCGCCGCTACCCGGGCAGACGCTCAGGTGCTTGCGGCGCGCGAAGCACTTT
>JAJXTQ010000382.1 GCA_021783685.1 Pseudomonadota bacterium
CAACGGAAAGATATGGCCCGGGGTGACCAGATCGTCCGGCACGGCGTCGGCGCGCACGGCGGCCTGGATGGTGCGCGCCCGGTCGGCGGCCGAGATGCCGGTCGTCACCCCTTCGGCGGCCTCGATGGAGACCGTGAAGTTGGTGGCGTGTTTTTCATCCGTGGCGCTGACCATGAGCGGCAGGCGCAGCTGCTGGCAGCGTTCTGCGGTCAGGGTCAGGCAGATCAGGCCGCGGCCGTAGCGTGCCATGAAGTTGACGTCGTCCGCCCGGCAGTGGGCGGCGGCCATCAGCAGGTCGCCTTCGTTTTCCCGATCCTCGTCGTCCATCAGCACGACCATGCGGCCGCGGCGGATGTCTTCGATGATCTCCTCGGTGCTGTTCAGCGCCATGCGCTCATCCCTCTCCCGCAGGGGGTGCAAAGCCCTGCTGCGTTAACCATGATTCGGTGATGCGGGGTTCGCCGGCCGGATTCTGCATCAGCCGTTCCAGATACCGCGCGAGCAGGTCCACCTCGAGATTCACCCGCTGGCCGGGCTGGTAGTGACCGAGCGTCGTGCGTTCGCGGGTGTGCGGAATGACGTTCACCTCGAACAGCGCGCCGGCGACGGTGTTGACGGTCAGGCTGATGCCGTCGATGCAGATCGAGCCCTTGGCCGCGATGTAGCGGGCGAGCGCGGTGGGGGCCTCGAAGCGCAGGCGAAAGGACCGCCCGTCGGGACGCTGGTCGATGAGCCGGCCGATGCCGTCGACATGCCCGCTGACCAGATGGCCGCCCAAGGGGTCGATGGGGCGCAGCGCCGGTTCCAGGTTGACCGGATCGCCGGGCCTGAGACCGCCCAGGGTCGTGCAGTCGAGCGTCTCGCGCGAGACATCGGCCCAGAAGCCATCCGCCGTGTAGGTGGTGGCGGTGAGGCAGGCGCCGTTGACGGCGATGCTGGCGCCGGGCGCCAGACCCGCAACGATGTCGGTGGCCCGCCCGATGCGCAGGCGCACATCGCCGCCCCGCGCTTCATGCTCGGCCAGCTCGCCGACGGACCTGATCAAACCCGTGAACATCTCAAGGCGCCTCCGTTTCCTGTTGCACCGGCGCCGCCCGGACGCGCCAGTCCTCGCCCACCGCCCGCACCTCGAGGATGCGCAAGCGGATGCGTGCATCGAGTCCCACCCGGTCCGGCAGCTCGAACATGCCGCGGCCGCCGTTCCCGAGCACCGACGGCGCCAGATAGATCACCAGTTCATCGACCAGATGCGCCGCGAGGAATGCGCCGGCGAGCGTGGGTCCGGCTTCGACCAGCACGTCGTTCACGCCCAAACCGGCCAGATGCGCGAGCGCCGCAGCCGGTCCGGCAGGCTCCGGCAGGGCGATCACCTCGGCGCCGGCGGCGCGCAGCACCTGCATGCGATCCGGCGCTGCGGATTCGGCCGTATACACGAGCAGCCGGCCGCCGGGACCGAACAGGCGCCCGCGCGGCGCGAGCCGCAGCCGGCGGTCCAGAACCGCTCGCAGCGGCTGATGCCAGGCGACCACCCGGCCGTCGGGCGCGATCCCGTGGCCGGGCAGCCGGACGTTCAGCGCCGGGTCATCGGCCAGCGCCGTGCCGCTGCCGGTCAGCACGGCGCCGCTGCGGGCGCGCAACTGCTGCACGTCGAGCCGCGCCTGCGCGCCGGTGATCCATTGGCTGGCGCCGTCTGCCGCGGCGGTGCGGCCGTCCAGGCTGGCGCCGAGCTTCAGCGTGACGCGCGGCCGGCCTTGCGTCATGCGCTGGATGTAGCCGGGGTTCAGCGCCCGCGCCGCAGCCGTGCCGACGTCTTCGGTGAGCGCGATGCCGGCGGCGCGGAGCTGCGCATGGCCACGGCCGCGCACCAGGGGATTGGGATCTTCCATGGCGGTGACGACGCGCGTCACTCCCGCGGCGATCAGGGCCTCGCTGCACGGCGCGGTGCGGCCGTGATGGCTGCAGGGTTCGAGCGTCACATAGGCCGTCGCGCCCTTGGCCCGGACGCCGGCCTGCTGCAGGGCATGGACCTCCGCATGCGGCTCGCCGGCGCGCATGTGCCAGCCTTCTCCGACGACCTGACCGCCCGCCACCAGCACGCAGCCGACGCGCGGATTGGGCTGGGTGGTCGCCATGCCCCGCTCGGCGAGACGCAGGGCGCGGGCCATGTAGCGGGCGTCCTCGGCGTGCATCAGGAGGCTTCCTCGCCGTCGGCCGCGCCGGGCAGCAGGGACAGCTGATGTTTCCGGTCGGTGCTGCCGGGCGCCACGGCCTCCTGCAGCCGCTCCACTTCCTCGCGAAAGGCGTTCACGTCCTGAAAGCTGCGATAGACCGAAGCGAAGCGCACATAGGCGACCTGATCCAGCTCGCGCAGTTCTTCCATCACCCACTCGCCGATGCGCCGCGCGGGCACTTCGCGCTCGCCGGTGGCCCGGAGGCGGCGCAGGATGTGCCCCACCGCCGATTCCACGGCCTCGGCGGCCACGGGGCGCTTTTCGAGCGCGCGCAGAAGGCCGCTGCGCAGCTTGTCCTCGTGGAAGGGCTCGCGCGTCCCATCGCGCTTGACCACCCGCGGCAGGACCAGCTCGGCCCGCTCGAAGGTGGTGAAGCGTTCGCCGCACGTCGGGCACTCACGCCGCCGGCGCACCTGCGCGCCGTCCTCGGCGAGGCGGGAGTCCACCACGCGGGTATCGGCCGCGCCGCAGAACGGGCAGTGCATGGACGGACCGCGCGTCAGCCGGCCGCGTAGACCGGCAGACGCCGGCAGACGGCCAGCACCTCGCCCTTGACCCGCTCGATCACGACGGGATCGGACGGGTGGTCGAGCACATCGGCGATCCACTCGCCCAGCGCCCGGGTCTCGGTGACGCCGAAGCCGCGGGTGGTGATGGCGGGGGTGCCCAGCCGGACGCCGCTGGTGACGAAGGGGGAGCGGGGGTCGCCGGGCACGGCGTTCTTGTTGACCGT
>JAJXTQ010000383.1 GCA_021783685.1 Pseudomonadota bacterium
TCCAGCGGCGTATCGATGTAGGCCCTGCCCTGCGGACACCCGGAGTTGTAATGCCTGGCGCCTGCGCGGGTGTAGGCAAGCGGTTGCCCCGGCGCGCCGGTTGCCGGATCGCGCTCGAAATAAATCCGCACCTCGTGAAGCATGGGCCGGCGCTTGGCGGGATCGGGTGTGCGCGGGGTGCGGCAGTCGAAGGTCACGGCATCCTTCAATGCCGGGTCGGTCTTGGACAGGGCTTCGCGCAGCAAGACGAGGCTGACTTCGCGGCCCATGTGGCGCGCGATCTCGCCACCGATCGCGCGATTGACGCGCTCGGTGAGCGCGGTCGAGGCGGCAAAATACCCGGCCTCGGAAAGCCCCGAGCAGCTGCCGTGCTTGGCCCACTGGTAGCGGTCCAGGCAATCCGCAGACCCCGGCATGGCCTGCCCCAGCCGAGCGCGCGTGTCCGCCGGCAGGCGCAGCGGCGGCAGACTGCAGAACGCGCCGCCGGCTTCACCCCTGCAGTACGCCGGATGCCTGCGGTCGGCGCGATTCGGCCACAGTCCGTGCAGCGTCAGCGGCATCGCCGTGAAACCGGCCCCGGACAAGGCCTGGCATTGCGCAAATGTCCGTTTGCGCTGCGGCTCGTCCTCGCAGAACGCCGGCGCCACGGCGAGCGCCAGCAGGTAGTAGTCGAAACGCGGCGGTTCGGCGCAACTTGCAAGCGGCGCCAGCAGCAGCGCGAACAGCATTCTTTTCCAACGCATATCCAGTCTCCCTTGCGGCCACATCGTGCCATAAACCGGTCGCCTCGCCGTCCCCGGATTCCGGTAAAATCGGCGTTTTCCATTCGTTAGAGACTCTTCACCATGTCCATGGCCGACCGCGACGGCGTCATCTGGTACGACGGCAAACTCGTTCCCTGGCGCGACGCCACCACCCACGTCCTCACCCACACCCTGCACTACGGCATGGGCGTTTTCGAGGGCGTGCGCGCCTACAAGGCCGAACAGGGCACGGCGATTTTCCGTCTGGCCGAACACACCGACCGGCTGTTCAGCTCCGCCCACATCCTCGGCATGAAAATGCCGTTCGACAAGGCCACGATTTCCGAAGCGCAGCGCACCGTGGTGCGCGAAAACGGGCTCGAATCCGGCTACCTGCGTCCGATGGCGTTTCTCGGCTCGGAAGCCATGGGTATCTCCGCCAAGAACCTGTCGGTGCACATCATCGTCGCCGCCTGGCCGTGGGGCACGTATCTCGGCAAGGAAGCGCTGGAGCGCGGCATCCGCGTGAAGACCAGCTCGTTCTCACGCCATCACGCCAACGTCACCATGTGCAAGGCCAAGGCCAACGGCAACTACATGAACTCCATCCTGGCGCACAAGGAGGCGGAAACAGACGGCTACGACGAGGCACTGCTGCTGGACGTCGACGGTTTTGTCTCCGAAGGCTCGGGCGAGAACATCTTCATCGTCCGCAACGGCAAGCTCTACACCCCCGACCCGAGTTCCGCCCTGGTCGGCCTCACCCGCGACACCATCATCCAGCTGGCGGAAGAAATCGGCCTGCAGGTGATCGAAAAACGCATTACCCGCGACGAGGTCTACATCGCTGACGAGGCCTTCTTCACCGGCACTGCCGCCGAAGTCACGCCGATCCGCGAACTCGACAACCGGACCATAGGCGAAGGTACGCGCGGTCCCATCACGGCCCGGCTGCAGGCGATGTATTTCGACTGCGTGCACGGCCGCGCCGCGGCCCACACCGACTGGCTCACGCCGGTCAGATAAGCGAGTTCAATCATGAGCGAACTGCACCGCACCGCACCGAAAGGCGACAACACCCGGCGCGACATCGAGGTCACCGAAAGCGATCTGCCCCTGCACTGCCCGATGCCGCAGCACGCGGACTGGAATGCCCACCCGCGTGTTTATCTCCCCATCGAGGCGAGCGGCGAAGCACTGTGCCCCTATTGCGGCACGCTCTATCGGTTGAAAGGCCGGCCCAGCGGCAGCCATCACTGACATCACAGCCCGGTCCGGGCTGATTTTGATCGACGGCCCTGCCCGCCCCGCTGACACGATGCGGGGTGTCCCCAGCAAACGGAGCGCCATGCCCGACCCCGCCTTCCCCACTCCCGAAGCTGCCGAAGCGGCGTTCTACGCCGCCTTCGAGGCCCGCTCGCTCGACGCCATGATGGCGGTGTGGGGCAGCGACGACAGCATCGCCTGCATCCATCCGCTGGCCGCGCCGCTGAACGGACGCGCGGCGGTGGCGGAAGGCTGGCGCAGCATGTTCGAAGCGGCCGGCCAGTTCCGCGTGCAGATCGAGACCGCGCTCGAAATGCGCGAGCCCGCCCAGGTCATCCGCATCGTGCGCGAATACCTCATCATCGGCCAGGAAACCGAGCCGCGCCCGCCCATCCTGGCGACCAACGTTTACCACAGGGAGGAAGACGGCTGGCGCATGGTGCTGCACCATGCCTCGCCGCTCCACGTCGGCGGCACTCCGCCCGCGCGCACCCCGCCGGTCGTCCTGCACTAAGGCCGGGTGCGAAGCCGCGCTCCAGCTCAACCCGGCGCCATGCGCTTCCCGCACGCTACCCCCTATCGCGCCCCGGTCTGGCTGCCCGGCGGCCACCTGCAGACCATCTATGCCAACCTGTTCATCCGCGTCCCGCCGGTCGTCTACCGGCGAGAGCGGCTGGAATTGCCGGACGGCGATTTCCTCGATTTCGACTGGGTGGATGGCCAGCCTGGCACCCCGGTCGTGGTGCTGATCCACGGCCTCGAAGGCAGCGCCGACAGCCACTACGCGCGCGGCCTCATGGCCCATGTCCGGGCGCAAGGCTGGCATGGCGTGGTGGCGCATTTCCGCGGCTGTTCCGGCGAAGACAACCGGCTGCCGCGCGCCTATTTCGCCGGCGACAGCGAAGACATCGAACGCATGCTGCGCCACGTCAAAACCCGCCACCCCGACGTGC
>JAJXTQ010000384.1 GCA_021783685.1 Pseudomonadota bacterium
GCCGCCCGACAAGGCCGAGGTCGTGCGCGCTGCGCAGGGCCACGGGGGCCGTGTCGCCTTCGTGGGTGACGGGATCAACGACGCCCCGGCCCTGGCGCGGGCCGACGTCGGCATCGCCATGGGCGGCGGGACCGATATCGCCATCGAAGCCGGCGATGTGGTGCTGATGCGCGGCGATCCGCAGGCCGTGGTCGACGCGATCGGTCTGGCGCGCCGAACCCGGCGCACCATCCGCGTCAACTTCCTGTGGGCCTACGGCTACAACCTGCTGCTGATCCCGGTCGCGGCCGGTGCGCTCCACCCCTTCTGGGGGGTGTTGATGAACCCCATGCTGGCGGCCGGCGCCATGAGCCTGTCCAGTGTGCTGGTGGTGGCCAATTCCTTGCGTCTGCGGCGTTTCGCATCGCGGTCCTGACTCTGGCCGACGCGTTCGTCGGTTCATCGCCCTCGGCGCGGATGTGGTAGCCTGAGGAGGCCGTGTCGTGATGCCTTATCATCGCCCTGTCCCTTTTTCAAGGAGTTCCTGTCATGAACGATGCGTTGGTCAACCAGATCGAGACGCTGCTCAAATCCCACCCGGTCCTGCTTTTCATGAAAGGCACGCCGGATTTCCCGCAGTGCGGTTTTTCCGCCAAGGTCAGCGGCCTTCTCAAGGAGTGCAAGGCCCCGTTCGCTTCGGTGAACATTCTGGAAGAGCCGGAACTGCGCGAAGGCCTGAAGGTTTATGCCAATTGGCCGACCTTCCCGCAACTCTACATCGACGGCGAACTGGTCGGTGGCTGTGACATCGCCGTGGGTCTGCACCAGAGCGGCGAATTGCAGCAGATGATCGCGGCGGCAGGCGCCCAGACTCAGTCCGCCTGAGCCTCTGCGTCGAGGCTCGCCGGTTCGCCGGCATTCAGGATGTTCTGTTCGTACACGCCACGGAAGGCATTCACCACCTGACAGAAGAGCTCGGCGGTGCGGCTCGCATCGTAGCCTGCGGAGTGCGCCGAGACCTGATCGAAGGGCAAGCCCGCCATCAGCGCCGCCCGGCGCAGGACGGTCTGGCCATAGGCGACCCCGGCCAGGGTGGCCGTATCGAAGCAACTGAAGGGATGAAACGGGTTGCGCTTGACGCCGCTGCGAGCGACTGCGGCGTTCAGGAACCCCAGGTCGAAATGGGCGTTGTGGCCGACCAGGATGGCGCGGTGACAGCCCGCCTCCTTCATGTGACGGCGTACCTCCGCGAAGATGCGCCGCAGCGCCTCGGCTTCGGGCAGCGCGGGCCGCAGGGGATGATGCGGATCGATGCCGTTCACGGCCAGCGATGCCGCCTCGATGTTGGCGCCGGCAAAGGGTTGCACATGAAAGGATTGCGCGGCGGCGGGCTGGAGCAGGCCGGCCTCGTCGAGCAGGACGGGCACCGCGGCGATCTCGAGCAGGGCGTCGGTGAGCGCATTGAAACCTCCGGTTTCGACGTCCACCACCACCGGCAGAAAACCGCGGAAACGCCGGGCCAGGCCGGCCTCGACGGCGCTCATGACGATGCGTCCGCGGGGACACGGGCGGCCACCTGCCAGTGCAGGGTCTCGCCCGCCCGAAAGGGGATCAGTTCATCGCTGCCGACCGGATGGCGATCGGGGACGGCCCAATCCTCCCGAACCAAGGTGATGCGCTCGTCGTTGCGCGGCAACCCGTAGAAGTCCGGGCCGTGGAAGGCGGCAAAGGCTTCCAGCCGATCCAGCCGTCCGGCCTGCTCGAAGGCTTCGGCGTACAGGGGCAGGGCCAGCGGCGCCGAATAGACGCCGGCGCAGCCGCAAGCGCTTTCCTTGGCGCTGCGCGTATGCGGCGCACTGTCGGTGCCGAGGAAAAAACGCGCATCGCCCGAGGTGGCGGCTTCCAGAACCGCGGCGCGGTGGCGCTCGGCCTTGAGTACCGGCAGGCAATAGTAGTGCGGCCGCAATCCGCCCTTGAACAGCGCGTTGCGGTTGTAGAGCAGGTGTTGCGGCGTGATGGTCGCCCCCACACCCCGGGCGTGGCTGCGCACGAAGGCCACGGCCTCGTCCGTGGTGATGTGCTCGAACACCAGCCTGAGCGTCGGCAGCCTCGCGAGCAGCGGGGCCAGCACGGTGTCGATGAACCGCGCCTCGCGGTCGAAGACATCGACCGCAGGATCGGTTGCCTCGCCATGGACCAGCAGCGGCAGGCCTGTCTCGGCCAGGGTCTCAAGCGCCGGCAAAACCGGGTCGATATGACTCACGCCGGCATCGCTGTGCGTGGTGGCGCCCGCGGGATAGAGCTTGACGCCGTGGATGAAGCCCGAGCGGGCCGCCAGGCGGAGTTCTTCCGGCGTCGTGCGCCCGGTCAGGTACAGCGTCATCAGGGGCGTGAAGCCGGTGTTCGGCGCGAGGGCGGCGACGATCCGGTCGCGGTAGGCGCCCGCCTGGGCGACCGTGGTGACCGGTGGCAGCAGGTTGGGCATGATGACGGCGCGGCCGAACACGGACGCCGTATGCGGCAGCACGGCCGTCAGCATGGCGCCGTCGCGCAGGTGCAGATGCCAGTCGTCGGGACGGGTCAGGGTCAGTTCATGCATGGGCGCACTGCCACATGCGGAGGAAGAAAAACCACATGAATACGCTAACGCTCTGGCTGGTGCTCGCGGGAATCGCTCTGGCGGCGATTATCTATGCCGTGGTCATCTATAACAACCTGGTCCAGATCAAGCACAACGTGAGCAAGGCCTGGTCGAACATCGACGTCATCCTGCGCCAGCGCCACGAGGAGCTGCCCAAGCTGGTCGAAACCTGCCGGCGCTACATGCGTCACGAGCAGGAGACCCTGGAGCGTGTGATTGCGGCGCGTGCGGCGGTGGGTCAAGCACGCGAGCAGCGCGACGTGGCCGCCCTGGGCGGCGCCGAGTCCCGGCTGCGTGCCGGTCTGGGGCAATTGTTCGCCGTGGCCGAGCAGTATCCCGAG
>JAJXTQ010000385.1 GCA_021783685.1 Pseudomonadota bacterium
TTGGTTTCGAGGGTGCCGAAGCTCTTGGAGTTGACGATGAAGAGCGTATGGCGTGGATCGAGTGGCGCCAGCACACGGCTGATCTGCGCGCCGTCGATGTTGGACACGAAATGCACGCGTGGGGTGGTAGCCGCATAGGGTGCGAGCGCTTCGCAGACCATGTAGGGCCCCAGATCCGAGCCGCCGATGCCGATGTTCACGACATCGGTCACGGGCGCCCCGGCCGCGCCCAGCCAGGCGCCGGCGCGAAGCGCGTCGCAGAGTGCGCGCATGCGTTCCCGGGTCGCCAGGATCTCCGGCATGACGTCCACGCCGTCCAACCGGAACACGCTGCTCGCATCGCCGCGCAAGGCCATGTGCAGAACGGCCCGCTGCTCGGTGGTGTTGATCCGCTCGCCGGCGAACAGCCGGGCGATCTGCGCGGGTAGCGCGACTTCTTCGGCCAATGCGAAAAGCAGGGCGAAGGTCTCCTCGCTGGCGCGATGCTTGGCGTAGTCGACCTGCACGGCACCAACCCGGCCGCGCCAGCGCGCGCCGCGACCAGGGTCTTCGACGCACAGCTCGCGCAGGTGACGCCCCTGCAGATCGCGGGCATGACGCTCGAGCGCTTTCCAGGCGGGCAGTTGGTCGACGGCAGTCACGGCACGCTCCTTCGGCAGACGGTATAGCCAAGCTTGCAGCTTACACAGCTTGTGCAGGCGCACAAAGCAAAAGCCCTCGCATCCGGGCGGGATGCGGGGGCTTTCAAGAAACCGACACAGCGGCCGATCAAGCGGTGGCGAGTTGCACCGGGATCGTGTTGCGGGTGTGAGTCACGAAGTTCTGGGCGTCCAGATAGACGAGCTTGGGCTTGAAGCGTGCCGCTTCGGCTGCGTCCAGACCGACATACGCGCAGATGATGATGCAGTCGCCCACGTTGGCCTTGTGCGCGGCGGCTCCGTTGACCGAAATGATGCGCGAGTCTTCCTCGGCACGGATGGCGTAGGTGGTGAAGCGCTCGCCATTGGTGACGTTGTAGATCTGGATCTGTTCGTAATCCAGGATGCCGGCAGCGTCCAGCAAACGGCCGTCGATGGCGCAGGAACCTTCATACTCGAGCTCGGCGTGGGTCACGCGCGCCCGGTGGAGTTTGGCTTTGAGCAAGGTCAAGTGCATATCACCCATCTCGGCAGTGATGTGGATGGAACGATCCAAGGCCCTTGAGCGCAGCCTCCATCCCTGGCGGCCCGTCCCCAAAGTGCATCAAACGCAGCTATTGATCTCGGTCCAAACACCGAATGGTCGGCGTTTCGGTGCTCCGCACCCCCGCAGGGGCAGGATTCATCATTCTGAGATCTTCACCTCAATATTGTCAATAAGTCTCGTTGATCCCAGCCGCGCCGCCACCAGCAGGACCAGGCGCGATTCGCCGCCCTGCGGCGTTTGCAAATCGTCCGGCCGCACGAAGCGGACATACTCGACGCCGAACCCGGCGGCGGCCAGGCGTGCGGTTGCGTCCGCCTCGATCGCGGCATGGTCACGCGCGCCGGCCCTCAGGGCAGCAGCGCTATCGGACAGCGCGGCATGGATCAGCGGCGCCCGGGCGCGCTGCTCAGGATCCAGATACTGGTTGCGCGAGCTCAGCGCCAGGCCGTCGGCCTCGCGTCGGGTGGGCACGCCGACGATGTCGATCGGCATGGCCAGTTCGTGCACCAGCGCGCGGATCACGGCGAGCTGTTGGTAATCCTTCTGACCGAACACGGCCAGATCCGGCTGCACCAGATTGAACAGCTTGGTCACGACCGTGGCCACGCCGCCGAAATGCCCGGGGCGGGAGGCACCGCACAGATCCGCGGTCAGCGGCCCGCCCACCTCGACGCGTACCGCGCCGGGAACGCCGCCGGGGTACATGACGGCCACCGTCGGCAGGAAGGCGAGGTCGACGCCCCGCTCGGCCAGTGCCGCGCAATCGGCCTCCGGGGTGCGCGGGTAGACGGCGAAATCCTCGCCGGGGCCGAACTGGGTCGGATTGACGAACACGCTCGCCACCACCCGGTCGGCCCGCTCCCGGGCGCAGTCGACCAGTGTCAGATGGCCGGCGTGCAGGTTCCCCATGGTGGGCACCAGGGCGATGCGCTCGCCGGCCCGGCGCCAGTGCCCCATCCGTTCACGCAGGGCCTCGGCGGTTTCGATGCGTTCCATGGCGGCCGGCCTCAGAAGCTGTGTTCGGCGGCGGGGAACTCGCCTTGTTTCACCGCTCGGGCATAGGCGTGCAGGGCGTCCGCGATGCTGCCCCGGCCGGCGAGGAAGTCCTTCGAGAAACGTGGCCGTTTGCCGAGCGAGATGCCGAGGATGTCGTAGAGGACCAGCACCTGGCCATCCACCGCCGCGCCGGCGCCGATGCCGATCACCGGCACCGGCACGCTGGCGGTGATCTCGGCCGCCAGGGTGGTCGGCACGCATTCGAGCAGCAGCATGTCGGCGCCGGCGGCGACCAGGGCGACCGCCTCCTCGCGCATGGCGGCGGCCGCTGCGGCGCTGCGCCCCTGCACCTTGTAGCCGCCCAGTTTGTGGACGAACTGCGGTTGCAGGCCGATGTGGGCACAGACCGGCACGCCGCGCGCCGTCAGATGCGCCACCAGTTCCCGCTGCAAGGCGCCGCCTTCGAGCTTGATCATGCGGGCGCCGGCTTCCTGCATCAGCCGGACCGCACTGTGCATCGCCTGCTCGGGCGTGTTGCACGTCCCGAAGGGCAGGTCGGCCACCAGAAATCCGCGGCGCAATCCGCGCGCAACGGCTCGGGTGTGATGAAGCATGGTCTCCAGGGTCACCGGGAGGGTGCTGTCATGACCTTCGATCACCATCCCCAGCGAGTCACCCACCAGCACCCACTCCACGCCCGCCGCATCCATCTGCGCGGCGAAACTGGCGTCATAGGCGGTGAGCGAGACGATCTTCTCGCCCGCCGCCTTCATGCGCCG
>JAJXTQ010000386.1 GCA_021783685.1 Pseudomonadota bacterium
GATCGAGGCGCTCACCGCTGCGGGCCACGGCGATGACCACGGCGTTGTAGCGCGTGCGGAAACCGACGTCGCGGATGCTGCTGCCGGCCAGCGGTCCGCTGCCGGAGACCACGGCTTCCACCAGGCTGCGACCCGAGCGCGGGCCTTCCAGCTTGAAGATCTGCTGGGTGGCCGGCGTCAATCCGCGGATTTTCTGCAGTTCGACCACCGAGTCGACCATGCCCACGAACAGCAGGCGGTCGCCGGCCTGCAGCGGCTCCCGGGGCGAGACCGCCGCGAGGATCTGGCCGCGCCGGTCGATTTCGGCCAGGTACAGGCCCGGCAGGTGGCGCAGGCCCGCCTGTTCGATGCTCTGGCCGACCAGCGGTCCATTGCTTTCCACCAGCATCTCGACGCTGTATTCGCGCGGGTCGGCCATGTGGCTGATGGCCGGGCGCCGGTCGGGCAGCAGCCGGTCGGTGAAGAGCAGCAGGAACCCGATGCCCACGATGGCCACCGGAATGCCGACCGGCGCGATGCTGAAGAGGCTGAGGTGAATGTCCTCACCGATCAGCATGCTGGCGACGACGAGGTTGGTGCTGGTGCCGATCAGGGCGCAGGTGCCGCCCAGCACGGTGGCGTAGTTCATGGGCAGCAGCAGCTTGGACGCCGGCAGGTCGAACTTCTTGGCCCAGCCGTTGATGGCCGGGATCATCATCGCGACCTGCGGCGTGTTGTTCAGAAAGGCGCTGAAGATCGCGGTCGGCGCCATGGTGCGCCAGAGTGCATGGCGCAGCGAGCGCGGGCGGCGCAGCACGTTCTGCACCAGCCAGTGGATGCCGCCGGTTTCCTCCAGCGCCACCGCCACGATGCACAGCACGCCGACGGTGATCATGCCTTCGTTGCCGAAGCCCGCGAAGGCTTCCTTGGGCGTGAGGATGCCCGAGACCATCAGCAGGGTCACGGCGCCGAGAAACACCGCATCGGCGGCGAGGTTGGTGAGAATCAGCGTGCCGACCATGCCGGCCAGGATTGCGAGCGTCAGCCAGGCGGCCCAATCCATGCGGTCATTTTCCTGAGTCGGGATTGCGGGATGAATACGATTGCAAACGCAAGGCGCTTATCGGCAGCGCGACGGCCGGCATTATCCGAAGCGGGCGCGATCTTGCCAAGACGCCGGGCTGGTATCATGGGCGCGCCAGATGACTCCCAATCCAAGGCCCGCGCCATGAGCGAAACGTCCTCCTCCAAAGCGCTTGCCCGCAGCGGCGAGAAGTTCACGCAAGACGGCGTGACGGCGGTCAAGCATGGCGTCAAGCAGCGGCGGGATGCCGCGCCGCCACCGCGGGGCGACAAACCGCCGTGGCTGCGGGTGTCCGTGCCGGGGGCGGGGCGTTATGTCGAGGTACGGCAGATCGTGCGCGAGAACCGGCTGGCGACCGTCTGTGAGGAGTCGCTGTGCCCCAATCTCGCCGAATGCTGGAGTCACGGCACGGCGACGCTGATGATCCTGGGCGCGGTGTGCACCCGGGCCTGCCGGTTCTGCGCGGTGTCGACGGGCAACCCGCAAGGCCGGCTCGACGTCGAGGAACCGGCTCACGCGGCTGAGGCGGTGCGGCTCATGGGCCTCAAATACGTCGTCCTGACCTCGGTCGACCGCGACGACCTGCCCGACGGCGGCGCGGACCATTACGCGGCCTGCGTGCGCGCCATCCGTGCGGCCTGCCCGGAAACGGCGGTCGAGGCGCTCACCCCCGATTTCGGCGGCCGAGCGGAGGCGGTGGCGGCGGTGGCCACCTCCGGTCTTCAGGTCTATGCGCAGAATCTCGAAACCGTGCGCCGGCTGACCCACCCGGTGCGCGATCCGCGGGCGGGCTACGAGCGGACGCTCGCGGTCCTGCAGACGGCCAAGGCCGCCGCGCCCGGGGTGCTGACCAAGACCAGCCTGATGCTGGGCCTGGGCGAAACCGACGCCGAAATCCAGGAAACGCTCGGCGACGCCCGCGCGGCCGGGGTCGACATCGTCACCTTCGGCCAGTACCTGCGGCCCACGGCCAATCACCTGCCGGTCGAGCGCTATGTGCCGCCGGAGGATTTCGCGCGCTACCGCGCCTTGGGGCTGGAACTGGGCTTTCTCGAGGTGGTGGCCGGACCCCTGGTGCGTTCGAGCTATCGCGCCGAGCGCGTCTTTGCCCGCAACAACGCCGGCCTTTGAGGGCGGCCCCATCTTCCACGGGACCTGCGAATGGCGATTCTGGTCACCGGCGCGGCCGGTTTCATCGGGTTTCATCTGGCCGAGCGTCTGCTGGCGCGCGGCGAGACGGTCATCGGCCTGGACAACCTCAACGACTACTACGAGGTTGGTCTCAAGGAGGCGCGGCTGGCCCGGCTGCAGGCGCGGCCGGGGTTTGCATTCCACCGGCTCGATCTGGCCGATCGCGCCGGGATGGAGCGCCTGTTTCGCGAGTCGGCCATCGAGCGGGTGGTGCATCTGGCCGCGCAGGCCGGCGTGCGCTATTCCCTCACCCACCCGCATGCCTACGCCGAGAGCAACCTGACCGGATTCCTGCACATCCTGGAAGGCTGCCGGGCGCGCCGGGTCACGCATCTGGTCTATGCCTCCAGCAGTTCGGTCTATGGCGGCAACACCGCCATGCCGTTCCGGGCCGAGGCCCCGGCCGATCACCCGCTGGCCCTCTACGGGGCGACCAAGAAGGCCAACGAGGTCATGGCCCACGCCTACAGCCATCTGTACGGCATCCCGACCACCGGCCTGCGGTTTTTCACCGTCTACGGGCCGTGGGGCCGGCCGGACATGGCGCTGTTCAGCTTCACCCGCGCGATCCTGGCCGGTGAGCCCATCCCGGTGTTCAACCATGGCCACCACAAGCGCGATTTCACCTACGTCGACGATGTGGTCGAGGGCATCGTGCGCGTGCTCGACCGCCCCGCCCGGCCCGATGCCGCGTTCG
>JAJXTQ010000387.1 GCA_021783685.1 Pseudomonadota bacterium
GCCAGCGCCGAGGCCAAACCCCCGTTGAAAAATGCGCCATGACGACTGCTCCGTTCCTGCTCATCCGTGACCCCCATGGCCGGCTCCGGCTGACCACCGCCGACGGCGTCACACACGAAGGGGTGGTGCCCGTGCGCGCCTTCCCCATCGCCGCGCCGGCCGAGGGCATTGCCCTGGTGAGAACGGACGGCCACGAACTGGCCTGGATCGACCGCCTGGACGAGCTGCCCGAGGCCACGCGCACCCTGATCGAGGAAGAACTGGCCAGCCGCGAATTCGTGCCGGAGATCCGCCGCCTGCGCCAGGTCTCCACCTTCGCCATCCCCAGCACCTGGGATGTCGAAACCGACCGCGGCGAGGCCCGCTTCATTCTCAAGGGCGAGGAAGACATCCGGCGCCTGGGCGCCGCCACCCTGCTCATCGGCGACAGCCACGGCGTGCAGTACCTGATCCGCGACCTCGCAAGCCTGGACAAGACCAGCCGCCGGCTGCTTGACCGCTTCATGTAAATCCGACCAGCCCGACGTTTCCCATGACCCGCGACAATCCTTCCGCCAGCGGCGGCATCCTGATCCACGCGCAGGACGAGGCCGGCCTCGCCGCCACACGCCGTGATTTCCTCGCCTATCTCGCTTCACTCGGACTCGACCGCCAGGTCGAAACCCGCGAGGAAGGTCTCGCCGTGCGCGTCCGCCTGCAGGCGGACCTCGCCCGCGAATGTGCGCCCGACTTCGACACCACCCAGTTGAGCCAACGGCTCGACCTCGATACCGGGGCCAACGTCGCCGACCTGGAGAAGGAGATCGTGGTGGCGATGCTGCTGGGGCCGGTGGCGTTCGAGTTTCCCAGTGTCGCGGAGGCCCGCTCGGCCATCCATATCCGGCGCAACATCGTCCTGGCCGCACGCCGGACGGCGCTCGACTTTCACACCACCGAGGCCGAGCGCCCCGAGGATTACTGGACCTATGTCGAGGGCAAGGGATTCACCCTCCTGCCGGGCCGGTCGCTGATCGAAGGCCTGGTGAAGGCCACCCAGCCCGAGGTGTCCGGCCAGCTCTACGCCTTTTCCTGCTACCGGGCGACCGAATACGTCATCCTGCTGGGCCTTGCCCAGGAACTGGCGGCCAGCAATCCCGAACTGCTCGCGCGCCTGCAGCGCCAGTGGGAGAAGCGGCCCATCATGTCCGGTCAGTTCCACGACGTCTTCCTGCACGAATACGGTTCGATGGAAGCACCATTGCCGCCGACGTACTACGTCCCCGGCGACCGCCTCTGGTTCCGCAATCCCGACGAGCGCTCCGCCGACGTGACCGGCTACGAAGGCTCGTGGGTGTTCTATCTCGGCGGCGGCCTGTTCACCAACTTCTGGAAACGCGACCAGCCCTTCACCCTGACCGCGAAATGCCTGGAGATCTACCACTGGCGCCACGGCGCCTACCTCGACGAGCAGGGCGAGATGCAGATGGACGAGGCCATCGTCGAGCAGCGGGTCCGCGCCTCGCTGAACGATCCTGCAGAGGCGGCGCGCATTCTGCAGCGCATGCTGCGGCTGCGCGATCCCAAGGGCGTCTACCAGGAAGGGGGCTGCATCGACACTTCGCGGGAATATCCGCGCTGCGTCCATCCCGGCACCGCCGATATCCGCTTGCCCGAACAGCCACTCGAACGCTTGGGGAAATTTGTGCGCCTGCTGCGTGCCAAGACCCACCTCCGGGTCGCGGTCTGCGTCGGCCTGCCACTCCTCGCCCCCACCCACCATGCTGCGGCCGCGCATTCGGTTGCCGAGGAGCTCCGTCAGGCCTGCAGCGCAGAGCAACGGCAAGTCGTCCGGATTGAGGCCGACATGGCAACCTATCTGGACACATGGGGCATCCGCCACAAGTGATGCCGGATTCGGATACGGCTGGGCCACGGTTATTTGACGTCTGCGGCTTGGCCAGGCGATTCCCAAGCCCCTACTGATAGGTCTGTCCGTCGTGTTTGATCCAGCCGGCCGGATGACGGCCCTGCGGGTCGCGGTGGGTCCAGTGGATCACGCCGCCTTTCGGATTCCATTCATACTCGCCATAGAAGGCGACCGTGTCGCCGGCACGCAAGGTCTCGATGCGCGGCGCCAGATCGATGTTGTGGGCCACCAGCACGGTGCGACCGGAATCCAGCCGCACGATGAAGCGCTGGTGCCGGCTGCCGCTGCGGTCATCCCGCAACACCTTCACCACCGTCCCCTGCCCCGTTACCTGCAGCTTGCTGATGCGCTGCGTGAACGCGTTTTCCAGGATGGCGTCGCTGCCGCCATGGGCCTCCAGCGCGGTGCCGGGCCGGGTTGACGCCTCATGGCTGTCAGGCGTGCGGTGGCCCGGAACGAGCGCGAAATAGGCGGCCGCCGCGAGCGCGGCGATCAGCAGGAATCTGTTCATGCAAATGGGATCAGCAAGATGTCATTGCGCTTCGCGCGATCAAGCGCGAAGCGGCCGGGGCATGCGTCAGGCCCGCGAGGGCGGCAGGCTGACGAAGACGGCGCCGCCTTCTTTCTTGTCCACCATCAGCGCGCCCTTCTTGTGCGCGTCGTCGAGGATCTTTCCAAACGCGCTGTAGCCGTACTCCGACTCGCTGAAGCCCGGACGGATCCGTTTGATGGCGCTCTTGATCAGCGACGCCGAAATGGAGCCTTCGCCGCCCCGCTCCGCCACCAGTTGCTCGACCGTGCTCACCACGAGCTCGATCGCCTGGCCCTTCTTCTCATCGGCGCTCGGTTCGGCCCTGCCCGCGTCGGCAGCGGCCGCCGGTTTTTCCGTTGTCGGCCGCGCTCGTCGCCGGGTCGGGCTCGCCGCCGGAGGTGCAGCACCGGCCGTCTCCCTGGCGGGCGACGCGGCCGCTGCAGGCTTTTTGGCGGGCGCCTTGTGCGGCGCCTTGATCTGCACCAGGTCCTCATAAAAG
>JAJXTQ010000388.1 GCA_021783685.1 Pseudomonadota bacterium
GCTCTGCCGTGGCTGGTGCTGCTGTCGCTCGCCGCCACGGCGCGGGATGTCTATGCGGCACCGGCCCTGCTCGGCTTCAGCCTGCTGATCGCCCTGTGGACGAGCGAGGCGCAGCGGCTCGCCGAAACCCAGAGCGCGCGAGCCCCGGGGGCCGCCCTGCGCTGGACCCGTGGGATCGTTGCGTTTACCGCCATCGCCTTCGCGGCCGCCGCAACCGCCATGGCAGCGATTCAGCGCAGCGCGCCCGGCATCGCATGCGCCGATCTCGCCCTCGCGGCGGCCGTTCTGGTCTGCCTCGCCGTCGCCCTGCCTCGGGCTGTCCACGCGCAGGCTCGTGGCCAGATCCTGCGCAGCTTTGTCTGGACTTACGCCGCCTACGCGGCGGCTTTCTATCTCAGCGCGTTCGCAGTCTTCCCCGTCATCGACCGGTGGCAGGATCTGCCGGCCTTGGGACGGCGCATTCAATCGCGCACGCTGCATCACCCGTTCGCGCTGCTCAATCCGGACGAGACGACGATCGCAACACTCGACCGTGGACTCGACACCCACTTCACGACGCTCGAGGCGAACGCGCCACGGGCCGCAGCAGCCGTGACCGCATGGTTCGCCGCACACGGGCCGCGCAGTCGCGTGCTGGTGCTGCTGCCGGGCCATGCCCCGGGTCCTTTCACACCGCTGCTGCGGGCGCTCAGCGCGTGGCATCGCCCGGGTAATGGCGTCGCACAGCAGCTGCAGGCAGCGGATGCCGCCGTGATCGTGCACCGGTATGATCTGCCGCACGGCCGGCGCTATGCGCTGCTTGCGCCGCCCGGCAGCGCAAGCAGCGCATCGGCGGCACGAGCACCAACGCAAGGTGACATCGATGAATGACGCGTCCCGACCCCGACGCCGTGCAGTCGCTCCCTCCGGATCCGCCCGTCGCCTGGAGCGTTTACTGGGCTCGGCCCGCCGGCACGGGCCTCTGCGCACGGCGGTGGTTCACCCGGTCGACGCCGTATCGCTTCTTGGCGCCCTCGAGGCCGAGCGCGCCGGCCTGATCATTCCGGTGTTGATTGGACCGGAAAAACGCATCCGCGTGGCTGCTCGCGCAGCCCGCATCGATTTGGCCGGCCGTGTGATCCGCGCCACCGAACACAGCCACGCGGCGGCCGCCGAGGCGGTCCAGATGGCGCGGCGCGGCGAAGTCGACGCGATCATGAAGGGCGCGCTGCACACCGACGAGCTGATGCACTGTGTCATCGATCCCGACAGCGGATTGCGCACCGAGCGCCGGGTCAGCCACGTCTTCGCCATCGATGCCCCGCACTACCCGCGCCTGCTCTTCATCACAGACGCAGCGGTCAACATCTATCCGTCGCTCGAGGACAAGCGCGACATCGTCCAGAACGCGATCGATCTCGCCCAGGCGCTCGGCGTGCGAACGCCCCGGGTCGCGATCCTGTCGGCCGTCGAATTGGTGACTCCGAAGATCAAATCCACGCTGGATGCCGCGGCGCTGTGCAAGATGGCCGACCGAGGCCAGATCACCGGCGGCGTGCTCGACGGACCGCTGGCCTTCGACAATGCGGTATCACGCGCGGCCGCGGCGACGAAATCCATTGCGTCGGACGTCGCGGGCCGTGCCGACATCTTCGTCGTACCCGATCTCGAGGCCGGCAACATGCTGGCCAAGCAGCTGGAATACCTCGCCGGCGCCGAGCTGGCCGGCATCGTAATCGGCGCTCGGGTGCCGATCATGCTCACCAGCCGCGCGGACGACGCGCGCTCACGCCTCGCCTCATGTGCGATCGCCGCACTGTATGCAGCGCGCTTCGCGGCGCCGGGACGCGCAGCACGCGCCCGCGCGGACTGACCGGCAACACGCCCGGGCGGTCCGGCGGCATCTCGCCGCAGACCGAAGTCATCACTGGGATTGAGCCCGCCGGAATCGGCGACCCGGCGACCAGCGGCGAGCCGACACGCCGGTCACCGAAGTGCCCTGAATTGACTTGGGATGGCGCGCCCGGAGGGATTCGAACCCCCGACCACCTGGTTCGAAGCCAGGTACTCTATCCAACTGAGCTACGGGCGCAGCGCGGTCATCGAACTGACGCATTTTATCAGGTCACGGCCCCGGCTGAGCGCCGGGCAACAGCGCATCGGGTGAGTCGGGCAGCCGCCGCGCCGACACACCTGCCTGCGGCCCGGGTCGATACGGGCCCGGATCGACCTTCGGTTTTGGACATGCCGACCGTCGCGACGCCAGAGCGACCGCGCACAATCGCCTCCCCGTGCCGCGCGCCCACACGAGGCCATCCCCCGCCGCCCTACGCCTTGGCGCAGCTCGGCCGCAGGGCCCCCGTGCGAATCCCGGGCTGCCCCCGGGCCAGGCCGCGCCGGATGCGCTCACCGGCCCATGGACCCGTGAGCAGGGGCGCCGTCTGAAGAAGCGTAAACGCCAGTGGCCCCGATCAAGTCCCACCTTTAAGATGGGCACCTGTCCACCCAGAGGGTCTCTCATGAAATCACTGCTTGCCGCGGCGGCTCTCGCGTCGCTTGCCCTGGCTCCCGCTTATGCCGATTGCTCCTTTCCGGCCGCGCCGACGGGTCTGCCGGACGGTAATGTCGCCACGCTCGCCCAGATGCTGGCGGCCCAGAAGACCGTTCAATCCTACAACCACAACATGATGGCCTACCTGGCGTGCATCAAGAAGCAGAACGACCAGGCAATTGCCAAACAGTCGATGAAGCTCACCAAGAAGCAGGTAGCGTCTCTCGAAGCCATGGAAGTCAAGCGCCACAATGCGGCCGTCGACCAGCTGCAGAATGTTGCCAATGAGTTCAATGCCCAGGTGCGTGCGTATCAGAAAAAGCACGCCAAGTCGGGCAACTAGCACTGGAGCGGCTCGAGGGTCATGATCAGCCCCGCGGAGGCGGATGATCTGATCGGA
>JAJXTQ010000389.1 GCA_021783685.1 Pseudomonadota bacterium
TTGTGCGGCTTGTCCCGGCTGGTGCCGAGGATGGTGCCGCCGACGGTGAGGATGCCCGAGAGTTGGCCGCCGTCGAGCGGCGTTGTGCGGTTTTCCATCAGGCCGCGAAAGCCGTCGCGAAAGCCGACGATGTGCATGCCGTAATAGCCGAGCACCGCCTTGCCGACGCCGCGGATGGCGGCGTTGAGCCCGGGGCTGTCGCCGCCGGCGGTGAGGATGCCGATGAATTTATTCATGTCCGTCAGATCAGACCAGGGAGTGGGGCTGCTCGATCATTTGCTGATAGATCTTGCTCTGCAAAATCACGCTGTCGTTGGGCGGCAGTTTCTGGAACTGAACGCCGTGATTGACCATGGCCGGGCTCCCCGGCTTGATCTCGTCGTCAAAAATGGTTCGTATCACCGCCGTCACCGTCAGGTAGGCATCGAGGTTGTGAAGATTGATGCGGAAGGAGAGCTGGACGGACTGTCCTTTCGCGCATAAGGCCTGGCGGGTTTTGACGAGGGCGCCATCCGCGCTCAGGTTGACGATCATTCCCGACTGTCTTTCATCGCCATCATCGGCACCCGGTTTCGCTATCGAAGCGATGATGTTGGTGCGCACCCTGGGTGCGCTGCGGATGACCGAACCCTGTATGCGGTCGGGAAACGACAGATGAAGATAATCGAAGGGGATCTTGCAGACGCGGTCGATCTGGGCGCTGAAACCGAAAGCCTTCTGGCTGGAGAATATGCGGGCGACGATTTTGTCCCGCTCCCGGAAGGGAACGCGAAAACCATTCTCCAGCGGAGAGGTGACCAGCAGGCCGACATTGTCGAGATAGCCGATCAGCTTGACCACGTATCGGTTATGGCCGATGGTGGCCGGCGGCTGGATCTGAATCCGATCCCCGACCTTGAGTCTCATGTCCTGGAAGCTGAACTCGCCTTCCGATTCCTCGGCGAGCGCCGCATCGAGCTTCGCGGCTTCTTCCGTCTGAGAGCCGACCGCCGCCGAATCCCAGGAGAGTTCCCGCAACGGCTTGTTCGCCAGAAAGGCCTGCATCTGCTCCTCGGTTTCGAGGATGGACCCTTGCTCCATGAGGATGTTTCCGTCCTGGTCGAAAGCCACCCACGGCAAGGGGGTGCCGAGAGGGCAGTTTTCCTTCTCAATCGGAATCAGGCTCATGAGTCGAATCCAGTCGGTAGCCGGGGCACCCCCGTTGTACGCGATTATATGCCGTGGCCGACTTTGCCGACGGCATCCCAGTAAGGCTCGGGGCCAAAGCGTTCGGCCAGGAAATCGATGAAGCTGCGCACCTTGGGCGGCAGGAACTTGCGATGCGGATAGACCGCGAACACCGAGAGCTCGTCGGCCTCCCAGTCCGAAAGGATGCGCACCAGCCGCTTCTGGCGCAAGGCCTCGAATACCAGGAAGGTCGGGTGCAGGATCACCCCCAGGCCTTCGATCGCGGCATTGACCAGGACGTCGCCGTTGTTGCCGCGCAGGTTCCCTGCGACCCGGACCATCCGTTCCACGCCCTTGCGCCTGAAGCGCCACTCGTTCTGCAGGCTCGAGTAGCTGTAGCTGATGCAATTGTGGCCGCTGAGATCGCCGGGCGATTTCGGCGTGCCGTGCGCCTTCAGATAAGCCGGGGCGGCGCAGGCGACGATGCGCGCGCGGGTGAGCCGGCGGGCGACCAGGCCCGGATCGATCTGCGCGGCGACGCGGATGGCGACGTCGAAGCCCTCTTCGACCAGATCCACGACGCGATCGTTGAGCGTCAGGTCGATGTCCACGCCGGGATAGCGCTGCAGGTATTCGGTGATCGCCCGACCCAGGTGGCGGACCCCGAAGGCCACCGAGGTATTGACGCGCAGCGTCCCGCGGGGGACGGAAGCTTCCTGCGCCGCCGAGGTTTCCGCTTCCTCGACCATCGCGAGTATTTGCGTGGCGCGCTGGTAATAATCGTTGCCCGCTTCGGTCAGCGAGAGTTTGCGGGAGGTCCGGTTGAGCAGGCGCACGCCCAAATGCGCTTCGAGCTGCGCCACGTAGCGCGTGGCCATGCCGCGCGACAGATCGAGCCTGTCCGCGGCGCCGGCGAAGCTTCCCGCCTCCACCACTTCGGTGAATACCCGCATGCCGGCAACGATATCGATCGCCATGACTGTTTTATAAAAGTAAATAGTAAATTTCAATTTTGCCTGTTTATTTCTCTTCCAGCAATCGATTAAATACGCACAACGCCTCGGGCAAGCCGTCCGAGTTCCCGTTCATCAATGTCGAAGGAGTCGCAATGATTGCCAAACTGCAAAACCCCCTCTATCTGGCCGGACGTATCCTGATCGCCGTGCTCTTTCTGCCCGCGGGCATAGGCAAGATCACCGGCTTTGCCGGCACGGTCGCCTATATCGCGTCCGCCGGTCTGCCGGTGCCCCCGCTGGCGGCGGTGGTGGCCCTGTGCGTCGAGATTCTCGGCAGCCTGGCGCTGCTGTCGGGCTTCTGCACCCGCATCGCAGCCTTGGTGCTGGCGGTATTCACCTTGGTGGCGTCATTCGCCTTCCACGATTATTGGGCCGTTCCGGCGGCCCAGCAGTTCGTGACGCAGTTGCTGTTCTTCAAGAACATCGCGGTCGTCGGCGGTCTGCTGATACTCGCCGCTTCGGGCGCGGGTGCCTGGAGCCTGGACGCCCGCCGCGAGGCGTGAGTCGTTTTTTCAATCATTCGAGGAGCGGCAAAATGGCAAGAGTAGCGATCGTTTATCACTCCGGTTATGGCCACACCGAGCGCATGGCGCAGTCCGTCGCCCAAGGGGCCGGCGGCACCTTGATCGGCATCGACGCCGAAGGCAATCTGCCCGAAGGCGCCTGGGAGATGCTGGCCGCGTCGGATGCCGTCATCATGGGCAGTCCGACCTACATGGGTACGGTGAGCTGGCAGTTCAAGA
>JAJXTQ010000390.1 GCA_021783685.1 Pseudomonadota bacterium
ATCGAGCGGCGGATGCGACATGAACAGCCGCGCCAGACCCTGCCCGATTCCGCCCGAAATTCCGAACGCCGCCATCTGCCGGGGCAGATGAGCCTCGCCGACCCCCGCCTTCAGGCGCTGCAGCGCACCGATCATGTTCTGGGTGCCCGCGAGCCGCGCGCCGCCGGCATCCGCGCGGAACTCGCGATGGCGGCTGAACCACATGACGATCATGGTCGCGAACACACCGAGCACCACCTGCGCCACGATGCTCGCAATGAAGAAACCCGGCCCGCTCTCGCGATGGCGCTGGAAAACCGCCTTGTCCACGACATAGCCGATGACGCGCGAGAGCGCGATGACAAAGGTATTGAGTACGCCCTGAATGAGCGCGAGCGTTACCATGTCGCCGTTGGCCACGTGCGAAATCTCGTGGCCCAGCACCGCCTCGATCTCCTCACGCCGCATGCTGCCCAGCAGGCCCGTGCTCACCGCCACCAGCGCGTGGTCGCGGCTCATGCCGGTGGCGAACGCGTTCATGTCGGGCGAATCGTAGATCGCCACTTCCGGCATGCCGATCCCGGCGCGCCCGGCATGGTGCCTGACGGTTTCGACGAGCCAGGTTTCGGCGGGGCTGCGCGGCCGCTCGATCACGTGCGCGCCGGTCATCATTTTGGCCGACCATTTGGACATGGCGAGGGAGATAAACGATCCACCCAGGCCGATGACCGCCGCCAGGACCAGCACGGCGTTCATGTCGAGCCCGCCATTGGCCTTGAGCAGCCCGTCGATACCGAGCAGCCTGAAAGAGATGCTCAGGACCAGCAATACGGCGATGTTGGTGACCAGAAACAGCAAGATGCGCTTCATGGAAGTATGTAAATCCCCATAATTGAACGGTTTCCATGCGACAAATCGGGCTATCGGCGTAGATATGAGGTCGAACCCCGGGCAGTTCAAGCTCGGCCGCCGCGGGTGCCCGGGGCGGGATTCCGGGCGATTTTGCAGTATAGTGATTTCTTGCCGGCCGGCCCTGGGACCGGGAACCGGCGGAACCTGAGGAGGCAGCCATGCCTATAGGGGATATCTGCAACAGAGAGGTGGTTTTCGTCACCCGCAAAGACACGGTCCTGGAAGCGGCCCAGCTCATGCGCAAGCATCACGTGGGCGATCTGGTGGTCGCGGAGGACCGGGGCGGCATCCGCGTGCCCGTCGGGATGCTCACCGACCGCGATCTGGTCATCGAGATCCTGGCCGCCGGCGTAGCGCTCGAATCGGTCGACGTCGGCGACATCATGAGCCCGGAACTGGTCGCCGCGCACGAGTCCGACGGGGTCTACGAGACGATCCAGCGCATGCGCGCCGGAGGAGTGCGCCGGATTCCGGTCGTCAACGACCGCGGCGGACTGGCGGGGATCGTTGCGGTCGACGATCTGCTCGGTCTGCTGGCCGAGGAAATCATGGGCCTGGCCAAGCTGGTCGGACGCGAGCAGGAACACGAACGCGTGGCGCGGCGATAGTGCCGATTGGCGGGATTTAGTGGCATAATATCAGCTAATTGAGTACCGGTCCGGAACTGCACTGAAAAACCGCCAACAGCCGCCACGTCGGTCGTCGTCTACCTGAAGCCGGCCTTGCGCCCGAAGGCGCCTGGCGCGCAGCGCCGGGCGTTGCGCTGTTTGCGGTCCGGAATGCCTGAATTCGCAATCTATAGAGAGTGAAGGAAAAACAGCATGTCCAAGAAACATCCGATCATCGCGGTGACGGGCTCCTCGGGAGCCGGCACCACCACGGTCAAACACGCGTTCGGCGACATTTTCCGGCGCGAGGGCGTCAATGCGGCGGTGGTCGAGGGCGACAGCTTCCATCGCTACAACCGCGCGGAGATGAAGGAAGCGATCAAGGCGGCGTCGACCACCGGAAAAAACCTCAGCCATTTCGGACCGGACTCCAACCTTTTCGACAAGCTCGAAAAGCTGTTCCGGGAATACGGGGAAACCGGGATCGGCCAGACCCGCCTGTATCTGCACGATCAGAACGAGGCCGCCCCCTACAACCAGGAGCCGGGGACTTTCACACCGTGGAAACCCATGGAGCCGGGCTCCGACCTGCTGTTCTACGAGGGCCTGCACGGCGGTGTGGCCAACGGAAATGTGGACGTCGCCAAATGGGTCGACCTGCTGATCGGGGTGGTTCCGATCGTCAACCTCGAATGGATCCAGAAAATCCACCGCGATACCGCGCAGCGCGGCTACACCGCCGAGGCGGTGACCGACACGATACTGCGCCGCATGCACGACTACGTCCATTACATCACGCCGCAGTTCTCGCGCACCCACATCAATTTCCAGCGCGTGCCGCTGGTGGACACGTCCAACCCCTTCATCGCGCGCGATATCCCCACGCCCACGGAAAGCCTGATCGTCATCCGCTTCCGCGAAGCGCGCAAGCAGAACTTCCCGTACCTGCTGCAGATGATCGACGGATCGTTCATGTCGCGCCCCAACACGATCGTCGTGCCGGGCGGCAAGATGGGTTTTGCCATGGAGATCATCCTGACCCCCATCATCCACGTGCTGCTGGAATCGAAGCGTCACGCAAAGTAGGCAGACAGCCTGCCATCACACGCGCGTTACCACAGCGGTAACTGGCCGCCGGCACCCGGCGGCCGGAAGCTGCCGGTATCGAGGTCCGCATCGCGCCGTTCGAGTCCCAGGCGACGGCAGGCGCCGTCGAAGCGGTGTTCGATCAGGGCTGCCAGCACTCCCTCCCCGCGCATGCGCAATCCGAAGCGGGCATCGTCCTCATCCCGGCCACCGCGCGCCTGGCGCAACAGGCTCAGCACATGGGCCGCTTTCAGCGGATAATGGCAAAGCAGCCATTCCTCGAACAGATCGCGCACCTCGTGCGGCAGGCGCAGCAGCCCGTACCCCGCCTCACGGCAGCC
>JAJXTQ010000391.1 GCA_021783685.1 Pseudomonadota bacterium
GTGCTCCAGGTCGTGCAGGAGGCGGACGAGACCGTCGATGTCCATGGCTGTTTCCAGACAATCGGAGATCGTCTGATTGACAAGCGGATGGTCGGGGACGGCGCGCTCACCCACGATATTTTCGGCGCAGGCGATCTGGTCGGGAAACACGACGGCAACCAGATCCTCTGCCTGCATGCGCTGCAGGGCGGGCGCGGTCCTGACGCCGCCGCGGCTGCGCTTGATTGCGAGCGCGATGGTGGCGTTCCAGCGCCAGCGCGTGGTGAACAGCGGTGCAGCCAGCAGCGCCTGGACCAGTACTTCGCGGACACTGGTGCTTTTCAAATAGTGCGCGACGTCTTCCAGCTCGAAACTGTGGGTCTCGCCGAGCGACAGCACGATCGCATCCTCGGTGGCCGCCGCCTGCAGCTCGAAGTTGAATTTCCGGCAGAAGCGCTTGCGCAGAGCGAGGCCCCAGGCCCGGTTGATCCGGCTGCCGAACGAAGCATGCAAGACGAGCTGCATGCCTCCGGCCTCGTCGAAAAACCGCTCGAGTACGATTGTCTGCTGGGTCGGCAAGGTTCCGAGCATGGCCTTGGCCGCCGCGAGGTACTCGGTAATCTGGGCAGCGGCGCCTGCGCTCAGGCCGAGATTGCCGGACAGTTCCGAGGCCGTCCGCGCAATCGACTCCGGACCCACCTCCGCGAGTGAGCGCGCGATGTCGGCGCGCAGGCGTGAAACCGCGGCGGACAGCTCATCGCTGCGTGCCGGCGCCTCGCCGATCCAGAAGGGAATGTTCGGGGGCTGTCCCTGGGCGTCTTCGACGCGCACCCGGCCCGATTCGATCCTGCGGATGCGATACGAGGTGTTGCCCAGCTGGAAGACATCGCCGGCCATGCTTTCGACCGCAAAATCCTCGTTCAGCGTACCGATAAAGACCTCCGCCGGTTCGAGGACAACCTGATAGTCTGCGCTGTCGGGAATCGCACCGCCGCAGGTGAGCGCCGTGAGGCGGGCGCCCTTGCGCGCGCGCAGGCGCCGGTTCACGCCATCCCGGTGCAGGTAGGCGGAACGCCGGCCGCGGCGCGTGCTGAAACCTTCTGCGAGCATGCGCACGACATCATCAAACTCGGCGCGCGTCAGGTCATGGTAGGGATAGGCGCGGCACAGGCGTTCGTAGAGCTCATCTTCGCCCCAGTCGCGCGCCGACACCTCGGCCACGATCTGCTGTGCCAGAACATCGAGCGGTTTGGACGGAATGGTCAGCCGGTCGAGCTCGCCGCGCCGTACCGAATCCAGCAAGGCGGCGCATTCCACGAGTTCGTCGCGGCTCAAGGGGAACAGCCGGCCGCGCGGGATGCCCCCGATCGTATGTCCCGACCGTCCCACACGCTGAAGAAACGTGGAGATCGACCGCGGCGATCCGATCTGGCACACCAGATCGACGTCGCCCACGTCGATGCCGAGTTCAAGCGAGGCGGTGGCCACCAGCACCTTGAGATGGCCGGACTTGAGCCGCCATTCGGCATCCAGACGTTGGTCTTTGGCCAGGCTTCCATGGTGGGAGGTGACCTGGTCCTTGCCCAGGCGTTCGCTCAGGTGGCGCGAGACGCGTTCTGCGAGGCGGCGGGTGTTGACGAAAACGAGCGTGGTTCTGTGGGCGGAGACCAGCTCGGTCAGTCGATCATAGATTTCCTCCCAGGCTTCGGTCGACATTACTGCGTCGAGGGGCGTATCCGGCAGTTCCAGGCCGAGGTCCCGCTCGCGCACATGGCCAATGTCCACGATGGTGCAGTCGGTCGCCTCCGTCCCGGTGAGGAATCGGGCCAGTTCCGAAATCGGCTTCTGGGTCGCGGACAGGCCGATACGCACGAACGGCCGCTCGACCAGGGCGCTCAGCCGCTCCAGAGACAGGCTCAGGTGGGCGCCGCGCTTGGTGCCGGCGACAGCATGAATTTCATCCAGGATCACGGTACGGACGCCGGCCAGCATTCGCCGCCCCGATTCTGCCGTCAGCAGCAGATACAGGGACTCGGGCGTTGTCACCAGTATGTGGGGAGGCCGCCGGATCATGGCAGAACGCTCTGCAGGCGTGGTATCGCCGCTGCGCACCTGGGCGCGGATCGCCACGCTATCCAGGCCTGCCGACTGGATCTGCGCTGCGATGCCGGCAAGCGGGTCGCGCAGATTGCGCTCGATATCGTTGGAAAGAGCCTTCAGCGGCGAAACATAAAGAACTTGGGTCCTGTCTTCAAGTTCACGCTCTGCAGCCTGCCGGACGAGCACATCGATGGCGGCGAGAAAAGCGGCCAGTGTCTTTCCCGAGCCGGTGGGCGCGGCAATCAGGGTATGACGGCCGCTCTGTATTGCGGGCCATGCCGCACGTTGCGGAGGGGTGGGTGTACCGAATTTCCGGACAAACCAGGTATGAACGGCCGGGTGGAAACGAACCGTGCGCATCGTGGAAGGTTATCATGTCGTGCCATAGCCGGTCATCCGTGGCAGGGGAAGGGGCCTGGGCGCTCGTTGCCGGCGTCGCTGAAAATCGGCGTGCGCTGGATGTGACCCGCGGCCGGCACCGCGGCGTCATGGCGTGCCGCGAGTGGGTGGCCTCGGCCGGCATAATTCGGTAGCATCGGATTCCTATTAAACGGTATGCAAGGATGCTCAATACCGGAACGAGGTGACCATGCCCCTACCCGATTATCGAGGCGGCAGCATCGTGAACCTCATGGCCTCCCTGGTTGCCGGGCTGGGCGGCGGTGACATCGGTTATGTTCCGCTGGCGGCTCTGGAGGCGGAGGCGGTCACCCGCCGCCGGCATGCGGTATTGCTGGTCGTGGATGGGCTTGGCCACGAATATCTCACCCGTTCCGAACCGGGGGTGGCCCTGCGGCGCGGGCTGAGGGGGCGCATCACCTCGGTGTTTCCATCCACGACC
>JAJXTQ010000392.1 GCA_021783685.1 Pseudomonadota bacterium
GGTCGGCGATATCCTGCACGCTGGCGATCGGCGTGCGCTCATCGGTGAGCCTGACGCCGAATTCGTCTTCGAGGTCGAACATGAATTCCACGACCGCCAGGGAATCGATGCCGATTGCTTCCAGGCTCTGCCCGGGCTGCACCTGCTCCTCGGTCAGACCCAGGCGATCCCGCATCAACTGCTGTATTTTTTCCAGTGTGCTCATAAGATGGCCCGCATCGTGTGCGATTTGACCCCGGCTAGGGCAGTCTGGTACGGAGTGAATGGTATCAGGCGACGCGCGTTTTGGGCATGAAGGGCAAAACGGCCGCTTCGGGTTGCGAAGTCTGTTCGAGGAAGAAATCCTTGATGGCGGCGACGACCTGCTGGCGCTCGTTGTCCAGGGTCACCATGTGGTAGCTGTTCTCCAGCACCCGCAACTGCTTGACCCGACTGCCCAGACGCTCGAGCAGGTAATGGGGCGAGCGCAGGGTCGAAATCTCGTCCTCGCGGGCATGGATGATCAAGGTCGGCGCAGCGATCTCGGGGAGCGCGCGTTTGACGGCGGCGAGCAAGCGCTCCGACTCGTGCAGTCCGGTCAAGGGCAGAGCGGCGGCGCCCGCCGCCGAGATCTTGCGGCTCTCCATCTCGCGGGCTATCCAGCGCCGGATCAACGGATTCTTGACACCGAATGGCTCCTTTTCCTGCACCTTCCAGAAATAGCGAAAGGGAGTGTAGTAGCCGATATGGCGCAGACGCGTGAGCCGGGGAACGCCCCAGCCGTCGAAGAAAACGGAGGGCGACAGCACCGCGAGCGCCCTCACTCCGCCGGGCCGATGGGCCGCCACGGCGAGGGAGAGCATGCCGCCGACGCACAGACCGCCGACGAAGACGTCCTCGTGCTCGGCCTTGAGGGCGTCGAAGGCAGCCAGGGCGGCCTGCAGCCAGTCGCGCCAGGGACGCAGCTTGGTCCCCGCCGCATACGTATAGCCGCGAATCTCCGGCATCTCGACCCGATAGCCGGTGCGCCGCAGAAAACTGGCGACGGGCAGCATTTCGCTCGGACTGCTCCACAGCCCATGGAGCAGCAATACCGCCGGTACTTTATTCATGAACAGCAAACGATGGCCGCCCCACGCCGGAGCGGCTTGAATTATATAGCATCCGTCCCTGGCCGGCTCAAATGGCCGCTAAGCGTTTCATATGACTAAAGTTAGCCGGCTAGCGCATTCCGCCGCAGGTTCGTGCGCGCCGGAATCGCCGGCGGCGCTTCGCCGCGCAGGATGGCGGCATGAACGCCGAACAGGGCGTCGAGAAGCTCCACGCGGCGCCCGGCATCGATCCCCAGACGTTCGAAGCCATCCTGGAGTTGCCTGAGCAGATTCGGCAATCTGCCCACGAGCATCTTGCGCGCCGGGCTGCCCGGCGCGATCCGCACGCTCCAGACCAGCTCCCCGGCGACGGCATTGGCGGCATTCCAGGCGTCCCGGTCGCCTTCGGCGTGGAGTCGGCACAACAGCTCCCGCCATTCGCCGTTGAGCAGTTGCGCCGCAACGGCCGGCAGCGGCAAGGCCAGAAAGCCTGTCAATGCCGCCTCCGCGGCCGAGGCCGCCTGGTCGCGGTCGGCGCTGCCAGGCCTTGATCCGGATTCGAGCGGCCGTTCCGCACTCGCCAGCTCCACGCCCCACGCCTCATAGACCGCGCCGAATTCGGCGTCGACGAAGGGCAGCACGACGCGCAGCAATTCCAGCCGCGCCGGCAGCCCGAGACCCGCTTCGGAGAAGGTAGCGCGCAGCGCCCGGCAAAGCAGTTCAGGCGCTGCGGCGCGGACCTGCTCCCGGCCGGACAGGCCCACCAGGTGCCGGCCGATGACTGCCAGCGCTTGCGCGCGCTGCTCGCGCAAGCGCTCGGCGAGCGCCCGCAGCACGAGCTCTTCCTCACCGTCGCCGGCGCCGTCGAGGTTCAGCACGGAGAGACGGGGCGCCGGCCCGCCGCCGATCGCGGCATCGAACTCCCGGCACCAATGGCGCACCAGCAACGACTCCAGTTGCACCCCGCTCTCCAGCAACACGTCGCGGATACCGTAGAGAAAATGGCGTTGGCCGCGCTCGCTCGCGAGCTCGCCTCGGCGCAGCAGATCGGCGTGGATCCTCGCCAAGACACCGCCCAATGCCGGGCGCAGGCGCGCCGCCGTCCAGTCGCGGGAGTGCGCCAGAAGCCTGGCGTTTTCCGCGGGATCGGCAAAGCTGTCTCCCATAGGTCCGAGCACCCCAATTTGCGTTTCTGCCGCCATGTCTCAGTCCTCCTCGCGCGGCCACGGCCGCGAGCACGTCGATGGCCAAAAGCGGGCCGACGCGCGATCACGCGGGGAAGAGGGTGCTGCAGGAAGACGGCGACTAGGACCGACGTGAACCACGGAGCGCCACGGAGCATCCGCAGCGACGTCCATCTCGCCGAGCGGCCGTGCGCGACACCGGCACAACCGCCTCGCCTCACCTGGCAGTCCCGCTATCCTGGGGCATGCAGCCTCGCCGCGCGCCCGGTAGACCGGTGACTTTGCGTCCCCACCTTTCGATGGGTTTGCCTTGTTTCAGTAGGCCAAACGATATAAGTCTAGGCCAACTCCCGGAAAAATGCCAGCCCCCGTCCGGGACATCAACCCTGACCAAGATCAAGTTCATGATTATGCTGTCGGCGATAATGGCGCGACAAGGGATGTGGGGGTGCGGGAGTGTGGACAGCCGCACGACCAGCGCGCCGGCACTGACCGGCTTATTTTTGTCAAGGGGAAGAACATGAGTGGGCGCAGCTTCGTTTTCGATTTCGAGCAGGGCGACGGCAAGAACAAGATGCTGCTGGGCGGCAAGGGCGCCAACCTTTGCGAGATGACCCAGATCGGCCTCAACGTGCCGCCGGGTTTCG
>JAJXTQ010000393.1 GCA_021783685.1 Pseudomonadota bacterium
GGACGCTACATCCTGTGCCGGGACGGCCCGGTGTTGCGTTATGACGAGGTGGCCGACATTTTCGATGTGCGGGAGCTTTGACATGGCGGCGCTGCCCCGGCTGGCGGTCTGGAAGTTCGCATCCTGCGACGGATGCCAACTGAGTCTGCTGGATTGCGAGGATGAGCTTCTGCTGCTGGGGGAACGCATCCGCTTCGCCAATTTCCCCGAAGCCTCCAGCGACGTCCAGTCCGGCCCCTATGACATTTCCCTGGTGGAGGGTTCGATCTCGACCCCCCACGACGCCGCACGCATCCAGCAGGTGCGACGGGACTCGCGCATCCTCGTCACCATCGGCGCCTGCGCAACCGCAGGCGGGATTCAGGCGCTGCGCAACTTCGCGGATGAAGCGGCCTACCGCCAGGCGGTGTATGCCCATCCCGAATACATCCAGAGCCTGGCCACGGCGACGCCGATCGCGGCCCACGTGCCGGTGGATCTGGAACTGCGCGGCTGTCCGATCCGCAAGGAACACCTGCTGGCGGTGCTCACCGCATTGCTGCACGGCCATGCCCCGCGGCTTCCCCAGGGCAGCGTGTGCGAGTCCTGCAAGGCGGCCGGTCACCCCTGCGTGCTCGTCGCCCACGGAACGGCCTGTCTGGGACCGGTGACCCAGACCGGGTGCGGGGCCTTGTGCCCGGCGGTCGGGCGCGGCTGCTATGGCTGCTTCGGTCCGCGCGAACAGGCCAACACCGTCGCCCTGAGCGCGCAGCTCGCCACGCTGGGCCAAACCGCTCCCGAACTCAAACGCCTCTACCGTACCTTCAACGCTGCCGCGCCAGCCTTCGCAGCGGAGAGCCACCGCCATGACGCCTGAAAGCCGCACCCTGCGGGTGGATTATCTGGCGCGGGTGGAAGGCGAGGGGGCCCTGCATCTGGACATCGAGGGCGGCCGGGTGACGCGGGCCGAGCTGGCGATCTTCGAGCCGCCGCGCTATTTCGAGGCCTTGCTGCGGGGCAGGGATTTTCGCGAGACCCCGGACATCACTGCGCGCATCTGCGGCATCTGCCCCGTGGCCTACCAGATGAGCGCCTGCCAGGCCATGGAGGACGCGTGCGGGGTGGTGTTGCCGTCGCAGATCCTCGATTTGCGCCGATTGCTCTATTGCGGCGAGTGGATCGAGAGCCATGGGCTGCACGTGCATCTGCTGCATCTGCCGGATTTTCTGGGCTTTCCCGATGCGGTGCAGATGGCGCAAGCCCATCCCGAAGCCGTGCGGCGCGGTCTGCGGCTCAAGAAGCTGGGCAACAGCCTCATCGAGGTGGTGGGCGGGCGCGCCATCCACCCGGTCAATGTGCGGGTGGGCGGGTTCTATCGCGCCCCGCCGCGGGATGCGCTGCGCGCGCTGTTGCCGGAGTTCGACTGGGCGATCGGGGCCGCCGAGGCGACGGTGCGTTTCGTGGCGGGTCTGGCATTCCCGGATTTCGAGGTCGACTACGAGTTTCTTTCGCTCGTGCATCCCGATGAATATCCGCTTTATCGCGGGCGTCTCGCGTCGAGCCGCGGGGACGCGTGGGCGGTGGCGGACTTTGCCGATGCCCTGTGCGAGCGCCAGGTGCCGCATTCGACCGCCTTGCAAAGCGTCCGGCCGGACGGGACGCCGGTGCTGCTGGGGCCGATGGCCCGCTATGTCCTCAATCGCGAGCGCCTCACCCCGCGCGCCCGCGCCGCGGCGGTGGCGGCGGGGCTGGACGAGGGCTGCCGCAACCCCTACCGGGCGATCGTCGCGCGCGCGGTCGAGATCCTGTTCGCCTGCGAAGAGGCGCGGCGGCTGATCGCGTGCTACGAGCCGTTCGAACCCGCCGCGGTGGCGGTGACGCCGCGCGCCGGGGAAGGCCATGGCGCGACCGAAGCGCCGCGCGGCACGCTCTATCACCACTATCGCATCCGGGAGGACGGCCTCATCGAATACGCCCGCATCGTCCCGCCCACCGCGGTCAACCAGGCGCGCATCGAAGCGGACCTCGTGGCGTTGGCGCAGGCGCATCTGCATCTGGATGACGACGGCTTGCGGGCGCTGTGCGAACAGGCGATCCGCAGCTACGACCCGTGCATCTCCTGCGCCACCCACTTCCTCAAGCTCGACATCCGCCGGCAGCCATGAGCGGCGCCCTCGTGGTCGGTCTGGGGACGCCGGAGCGGCGCGACGACGGCGTCGGCCTGATCGTCGTGGAGCGCCTGCGGGCGGTGGCGCCGAAGGGCGTCGTGATCCGCGCCCTGCCGCGTCAGGCGCTGGATCTGCTCGACCTGTGGACGGGCCACGACCCGGTCTGGGTCGTGGATGCGGTCCAATCCGGCGCCCCGGCCGGAACCTGCCACCGGCTGCGGCCGCCGCTGCCGGCGAGCGCGCTCGGCCATGGCGCGCCGTCGACCCACGGTCTGGGGCTGGCCGCGTGCATCGCGCTGGCCGAGCGTTTGGACGCCTTGCCGGCGCAGCTGGTCATCCTCGGCATCGAAGCCGGCTGCGTGACATCGGGCGAGGGCTTGACACCGGCGGTGGCCGCAGCGGTGCCGGCGCTCGTCGAGCAATTGCGCTGTGAACTGGAGGCATGCGGATATGCATGAATCGGGCTTGATCGGCGCGCTGTTGCGACAGGTCGAGGCGCAGGCCCGGGCGGCATCGGCCCGCCGGGTGCTGGGTGTCGAGCTGTGGGTGGGCGCGCTCAGCGGTTTTTCCGAGACCCATCTGCGCGAGCATTTCGCGCATGAAGTGCAGGGGACCCTAGCCGACGGCGCGCGTTTGACCGTGGTGTGCTCCGATGAGATCACCCATCCCGATGCCGCTCATCTGGTGCTCCGGTCCATCGAGATCGGCTGATCCCGACCATGCATGAACCCATCCGTCGGTTGC